>JBBEDP010000067.1:0-3257 GCA_040881235.1 Patescibacteria group bacterium | reverse complement strand
TGATAGCAGATGGTGTTGAATCTCCAAGCACCTGCTCGCCACTTTTTGCAATAGTAAACGTTCTTTTACTTTCTATTTTTTTACCTGATTCGTCATTTGAAGAAGCTGTAACCGAATATTTTCCAGGAGCTAATGTTGATATTGTATTTAAGCTCCATTGACCTTCAGAATCAGATTTTAGACTATAAGTTTTACTGTTATTATTTCCTTGAAGTGTTAATAAAACTATAGATCCTGGGAGTGCGACTCCTTTTATCAAAGGGCTTGAGGCAGGTATAACAGAGTTTTCTCGTGGATATAAAAAATCTACCACATCTAAAGTTATAGTCCCGCCTGTGGAAGAGCCAAGTACTTCGTCATTAGACAACGTGTCATAATTTCTTCCAAGTATTATATCTTGATTAAGTGGGGTAATATCAGAGATATGTGCATTTATAGAGGATTTTGCACCATTTTTTCCAAACATTTCGATATTTACGACAGTTTCTTGAGTTGGGACAGCTTGTTTTAAACTATCATCTAAGAAGAAATTTAGTGGTATTACCCACTCTCCACTTTGCGTCGACAAAGCGCCAAGTTTTTTCATACCATTGATAGATAAAAATACTAAAACATCTTTAAGCGGGTTATTTTCTGAATCAAAAACTTTGCCATAAGCAGGTTTTAGGCTGGAATTGGTCTCCACTTTATCTGAAGGAGTTGTAAATTCAAATGGCAAGTCATTACTATCGTAGATAAGCTTATCTCCACTCAAAATAAGTGCGTAGTATTTAGTAGAACTACTTAGATCTTTAATTATCACAAAATGATTTTTGTGGAGTCCTCTTTGATTAGTTGTATCTCTTATATCAGCTGCTGAATTTTTGAGCGATTCTGGTGAAGTACCGTATAAAACCCAACCTGTTTCTTTATTTTCAGATATCCAAGCAATGGAAACTTGATTTGGGTATAAATTGATGAGTTCAACCTTTTCTACATTTCCCTTTTCAGCTCGTGTAGGAATACTTGAAGTTAAGACAAACCTGCCTGTTATGTATACAGCTGCAATAACGAGAAATATAGACAATATGGTCGGAATTTTAAACTCCTTTTTAAAGTAAAGTTTGGAATAAAACATATCTATGGCTCCTTAGTTTCAATGATATCAAAAATACTCTTATCTAGTCTGAATGTTTGGATTTCCTGAAGTGATTGTACTTGCGTATCAGTTCTTTTTGATGACGTATGAACAATCTCTGCCACTGTCCATGCGATTACGGTTAAAAATATAGTTATTGAAAGTATCAATATTTCTTTTTTTTTCATAAATAAAATCCAATAATTTCAGTTTGAATATCTAAAACACCACTTTCTGTTGATATGTCACTTTGACTAAAAATCTCCATGTTATTTATATTTTTAAGTCGTCTTTGTGAATTTAAGGCATTAATCATGTTTATAATATTTTCAAAATTTCCAAGTGTCTCAAGATTAACTCGTACTTCCTGAAAGTTTTTCTTATCTGAATCGACGTATTCGATTTTTTCTGAAACAAATATATTTCTTAATAAAAGAGAGTTTTGGTTTGATGCATTTCCAATATCGTCAACTACTTTGTTAATTTGAGGAGAATCGGGAATAGCTTCGTCAACTAAAAATAATCTATCTCTTACATCTTCGAGAATAAATAGATTTTCACTAGCATCAGCAATTGCTTTTTGATAAGTGAGGTTTTTTTCCATTAGTTCTTTTTCTTCTCTTTTTAAAGAAAAAGCAGTAACTAGAGCGGGTCGTATTGCAAATATAATAAAGATTGAAAAAATAACAAAAAAGATTGTTAAATAGATATAGTCTTTTATTTTTTTGCTTCCTATTGACTTAATTAGTTTTTTAAGATTAATATTTTTATTCTCCATATTATTGTTTAAAACCGTTTAGTGTAATTGAAAAAGCATAACCTTGCTCTGTTCGCTCAATCGCACTTAATGAAACGTCTTTATAAAGGTTTTCTTCTTTAATTTTATTTACAAATGCTTGTAAATGAGTTGGGTTTAAGATTATCCCGTCCATTCGAGCAGATTCTTTAGTAAATGCTAAAGTATTTAAAAAGACTGTAGATGGAAAAGTTGGTAATAAATAATTTAATTGTTCAGACAATATCTCCTGATCTTTAATAATCAAATCTGCTTTCTTTAATTTAGCGTCTATTCGTTGAGACTCGTCCAGAATTGGCCTAACTGCCTTTAGGAGCTCTTCTTGCTGATTAATTGATTCCTTAAGATCGATGATACTTTGATCAATTGTAAATCTAAAAAAAAGAACAGATATGACAACTAATTGAGTAAAGACTAAAATATATCTGAAATAATTAAAGAAAAAATAATTTAATTTGTTCAGGAAGCTCCCCTTACCGCCTTCTTTCTCAATAAGGTTTATTTTATATTTCATTTGTTCACCAGTTTAGCTGCGCGGGATTTGAGTCTAGCTGCTTTTTGTTTTTTGATTAATTTTTTCTTAGCAGCTTTGTCAATAAGTGAATATACTGATTTCAAAGCAATTTTCTTATTTTTGGTTGTTTTACTTAAGTTTTTTACTGCTTTCTTATAGCTAATTAAGTATTTTTTGTTTTGAATTTCTCTTTTTTTATCCTGCTTTAGTTTTTTCTTAGCTGATTTTATTATTGGCATATTTAAATTTGGAAATCTTTTTCAAATATTCTGTCTCCATAGCTACCTGTAAATTTTAATTGCGCATTAATATCGCCTGTAATATTATCATATACGCATGTTCCGGACGAACACGTACCAAGCACTATAGCTTCTCCGCTATTTGGTTGTTCACAAGACCAATTATTATTACCACCACTTTGTTTTACACATTTTCCAATAACGCCTCTTGGAACAATACTTCCTCCTTCTTCGCGGCTCCTAGCATCATAAGTAAGTTGATATTCAATCGAAGTAGTTCCTTCAGGAGCGTTTTCAACAGTTAAAATAATCTCGCCGGAACGAGCACCTCGTATCAGACTTACAATCACGCTGCTGTCAACAATCGGTATTGCTTCAGTATTTGTAAGTTGTTCTTGTGACTCAAGTCCATCACTGGTGTTTTTGCTAGTTAGAAAAAAAATTACAGCTATTATTAGAATTAAAACAATAGCAGAAATTAATAAAATCTTTTTATTCTTTAATAAATCTTTCATAATATAATAATACTTTTAGAGTAGCATTTTATCAATACTATTCTTGATTTCACCTATCTTTATTCGCTCTTGTTTG
>JBBEDP010000066.1:0-3279 GCA_040881235.1 Patescibacteria group bacterium | reverse complement strand
AAACTTCTAACGCATCTACGTTTGACGGAAAGTTGGGGGAGTAGCCACCTTCTTCACCAACTGAAACATTTGCGTTTCTATATATCAAGACTCTTTTCAATTCGTGAAATAATTCAACAGCAATTCTATAAGATTTAGAAAATGAGTTAGATGAGGATGGTATTATCTGAAATTCTTGAAACTCTAAATTGTTATTCGCGTGACTTCCTCCGTTTATAACATTAAATATAGGTGATGGAATCTTTGAAATACTTAAGCTTTCTCCTGTTTGGCTATTATAAAGAGAATTAATATATTTAAAAAGTGGTATTTTTTGCGAGCGGGCAGCTGCTTTTGCTACTAACTGAGATATTGTAAGAATAGTATTTGCTCCAAGCTTAGATTTATTTTTTGTACCATCAGCGTTTATCAGCCACTTATCTATTTCGCTTTGTCTTAGTACAGAAAGTCCTTTCATCTTAGGAGCAATCAATTTATTTATATATTCCGCAGCTTTTAAAACACCCATACCATCAAATCTTGAAGCGTCTTTATCTCTTAACTCTACTGCTTCATATTTTCCCATTGATGTTCCAGCTGGAATAGCTGTAATTACCATCTCGCCAGATTCAAGAGTTAAAATTCCCTCTAGAGTAGGTATTCCCCTTGAGTCCATAATTTCGTGAGCCATGATTGCTTTTATTTTTGACATAATATTAATTGAATTACTTTTTTAAACTAAGTTTTTTACCGTGCCGTTTTTCTATGTTATATACTAATTCTCTTGTCCTATCTATGGCGTCTACGTTTATAGATAAACTCGTTATACCAGCATCAATTAAGTTTTCAACTAAATCCGGATAATCTGATGCCGCTTGTCCGCAAATTCCAGATTCAACCTCATACTTTACTGCTGTTTTAACAATATGTTCAAGCAAGGTCATAACCGAGGAAACTCTTTCATCATATAAATCAGCCACATTCTCGTTATCTCTATCTAAACCAAGAGTCATCATAGTCAGATCGTTTGTACCTATTGAGACTCCATCAACGCCAATTTTTAAAAAGTCTTCAAGTTCTAATGCCACTGAAGGCACTTCGACCATAATATATAGTTTAAATCCTGGAAGATCAAATAAACCTTCAGATTCAATAATCTCTTTAATTTTAATTAACTCCCAAGGTCTTCTCAAAAAAGGGATCATAAGGTGAATATTTCGATGATGTTTATCCCAAATTTTTTTAAGTGCTTTTAATTCCATTCTAAACACTTCAGGATTATGAATATATCTAATAGCCCCTCTGAAACCAAGCATTGGATTTTCTTCTTTTTGTTCAAACTCGGCACCTCCTTTTAAATTCCTGTACTCATTTGTCTTGAAATCAGTAGCCCTATATATTACAGGTCTTGGTGAGAATGCTTTTGCAAATTTAAGCAATTTGCTTGAAAGTTTATCTACAAATTCTTGTTCTTTACCTTGTTTTATATAGAGCTTTGGATGGACTCCAATATCTGCAATTATAAATTCCGCTCGAAGAAGACCTATGCCGTCTACATGTTTTTTTGATATTTCAATTGCTTGATCAGGATCAGATAAGTTAACATAAATTCTAGTTAAAGTTAGCAATTTTTTAGTTGACGTTTTTTTATGCTTTTCAGTTTTTGATTTTTCTATTGCTTTAATTTCTCTCTCTGCTATTTTATAAATCTTACCTTCTAATCCATTTACCTTTACAGCCATTCCTTCTTTTAAAATTTTTGTGGCGTTTTTAACACCAACTATTGCAGGTATACCAAGCTCCCGAGAAACTATAGCGGCGTGCGACGTCCTACCACCTTTTTCTGTAATAATCGCAGATGCTTTTTTCATAGCTTGAACAAAATCAGGATTTGTCTGGGGCGCTACCATAATATCTCCCAACTTTATTTTTGATATTTCATTAGGAGTCTTAATAATTACTACTTTACCCGCTGCAATACCTGGCGAAGCCGGGTCCCCTGATGCCAAAACTGGTTTATCAGTAATTTCTATGTCTTGGAGCTCTGTATAGTTTTTAGACTCCTTATCTTTCTTTAATATTGGTTTTCTTAAAGTTGTGATAGGTCTGGTTTGAATAATGTATAAATTGTTCTTTTCAATAGCCCATTCAATGTCTTGTGGAAAAAAATAGTGTTTTTCAATGTCTTTTATTACAAGAGCGACCTTAACAATCTCTTCATCAGTTAATTTTTGTTTGTTTCCCTTCTTAGCATTTAATTTTCTTTCCTTATTTTTTTTCTTAAATCTTTCCAATTTTAGTTTTTGAAAGTTAATCTTCTTTTCCAAAATCTCTATCGAACCTTTACTTACTTTATAGTAATCTGGTGCTACTTTTCCTTGAACTATGAATTCTCCAAGACCTACAATAGCCTCAATAACCATAGAATTCTTATCAGAAGATAGGGGATCTACAGTAAAAGCAATTCCAGACTTTTCTGCTTGTACCATTCTCTGCACAACCACTGCTATACCCAAGCCTTCTTCGCTTATTTTCTTTTGCTTTCTGTAATAAATAGACCTTTCAGTATATAGCGATGCCCAACACTGCCTGACTCGATTTATTAATTCAGTTTCGCCAATAACATTTAAATAACTGTCCTGTTGTCCTGCAAAAGAAGCTGTAGGGCTGTCTTCTGAAGTTGCTGATGATCTTACCGCAACAAAAGGGTCTTTATAAATCGATTTTAGTTTAATAACGCTAGATTTAAAAAAGCCTACTCTTTTTTTAAAATATTTTGCTTCCATGACCAATAGCTCTGAATAACTTGAAGCAATTTTGTTAATAATAGGTTTTGGTATGTCAGAAGACTCAATTAAATCCCTTACTGAAGTAGCTACTTCTTTTAATTGTTGATGATTCTCATGATTTAAATCCTTTAGAAGCAGTTTTATCTTTTTATTTAGATTATTAGCTTTTATAAACTCTCCAAAAGCTTGAGAGGTAACCACAAAACCATATGGAATGGGAAATTTGGCTTTAGTCATTTCGCCTAAATTCGCGCCTTTTCCACCCACCTTAAGAATGTCGTCTTTGTCTATTTCGCTAAACCATAAAACATTAATATTGGCCATAATTTTAGTATACAGGAAACATTATTTAGTATGAAGTAACAAAAAAAGTATAACGTATAACGTGGAACTTGTAACGTAAAACAAGAATCCAGTAGTAAGAATTAAGAAATAAGAGGAAAAGAACTGAAAATGCCAATTTTTTTGAGCGGGGAACCTCGAAGAGGTAGGGCTCCTTTGCGAATAAAAA
>JBBEDP010000065.1:0-3285 GCA_040881235.1 Patescibacteria group bacterium | reverse complement strand
TGCGAGGAATCCCAAAGCGTAAAGTAAATTGGTATCTTCGCTATTTTACTTCTTGTTATAATAAGCATGTGAAAAGTCTTTTGATTGCTACTCATAATCCAGCAAAAATAACAGAAATTAAAATAGGCCTAAAACCTCTTATTGATAAAGGTATAAGTCTTCTCACTTTAAAAGAGAAAAATATTACAAGACAACCCGACGAGACTGGAAAGACATTTGAAGAAAACGCATTATTAAAAGCCAAATTTTATGCAAAAGAGGCAAACTTACCAACTATTGCAGATGACGGCGGAATAGCTATCAAGGAGCTAGGTGGCCAGCCAGGAGTAAAGTCACGAATGTGGTTAGGATACGAAACAACCGATGAAAAACTTATGCAACATACTTTAAAACAATTAGAAGGAAAGCCAATGAAAGACAGAAAAGCTTATCTTGAGACATGTTTATGTTTTTATGATCCCGCAACTAACGACTCTTATTTTAAAAAGGAAAGAATTAATGGTTACATAGCCGTTGAACCAAGTGTTGAGAGAATGAAAGGCTATCCATTCAGATCCTTATTTTTAATAGAGATTAATGGAAAACATAAATATTATGATGGACTAACTACAAAAGAACAAAAACAACTTAATCATAGACTAAAAGCTCTAAGACAACTTGCTCCTAAAATAAAAGCACATCTGTTAAAATAAATTATGCTTTCAATTGACTACATTAAAGAAAATAAAAATAAAGTCCTTGAAACTTTTAAAAACAAAGGCTACCCGATAGTCAACTTAGATAAACTATTATTACTTAATGACAACCTAAAAAAATTATCTACTGAGGTTCAATTACTTCGTCAAGATTTAAATGCTAACTCAAAGAAAGGAATTGACGAAGCCACAAAAGAAGCAAATAAGAAAATCCGTGAGCAAATTCAGGATAAGGAAAACGAAATTAAAAAGTATGAATCCAATTTAAATTCTATTTTACTAGAAATCCCAAATATTCCAAATGACGATGTACCAATAGGCACTGATGAAACTCAGAATAAAGTATTAAGAACACAAGGCGTACCAACTAAATTTGATTTTAAACCTAAAGACCATTTAGAACTTGGAGAAAGTCTAGATATTATTGACGTAAAAACAGCATCAAAAGTCTCAGGATCAAGGTTTGGATATTTGAAAAATGAATCTGTTATTTTAGAATTTGCGTTAATTCAGTTTGCACTCTCAAAACTAATCAAAAAAGGTTTTATACCAATCATCCCACCAGTCTTAATTAATAAAGAAATAACTCAACAACTCGGATATTGGCAAGGTGGAGGTCATGAAGACTACTATTCGGTCTTAGAAAATAAGACCAATAATCAAGGCTACTATCTTGTTGGCACAGCAGAACACTCAATGGTTCCAATGCATAAAGACGAATTGTTAAGTAATAAGTTACTCCCACTTCGTTATGTTGGTTTTTCAACGGCATTTAGAAGAGAAGCTGGTTCATACGGTAAAGACGTTCGAGGTATTTTTAGAGTACACCAATTTGATAAAGTAGAAATGGTCTCCTATACATCAAGTGATAACGATACTAAGGAACACGAATTCTTACTATCTATCGAAGAAGAACTTTTTCAAGAATTAGGAATACCATATCAAGTACTTCAAATTTGCACTGGAGATCTGGGATTTCCAATAGCTAAAAAATTTGATATTAATGCTTGGATTCCTTCTCAAAACAAATATCGAGAACTTACCTCTGTATCAACAACAACAGACTTTCAAGCAAGAAGATTAAATATTAAGTATCAAGACAAAACTGAAAAAAAATACGCACATATTTTAAACGGCACTGCTTTTGCAATTGGTCGAACAATTATTGCTATTTTAGAGAATTTTCAACAAAAAGACGGCTCAGTTAAGATTCCAAAAATTCTTCACAAATACACAGGATTTACAGAAATCAAAAAACCCTAAACTCTAAGCTCTAACCAAATACAAAAACTAAACATTTTAAGGTTTAAAATTTTGAGCTTATTTAAAGTTTCCGCAACTTATTGTTGCGGCTCTGGTGTTGGCGTTGGACTGATTGACTGTATTGGCTGTCTTGCGCAATTTATTCCCCTATCCGTTCCATTTATAAAATACTCAACTCTTCCTCCATAACAAATTTTTTCAGTAATACTGACAGGTTTTTCAAACCAAGTATTTCTAGTACTGTATTCTGTAAGTAACATTGACATTACTCTATTCCAAATTGGAGAAGCTCCTGTAATTCCAGACGTTAAAGTCTGGTGCATCGGAGCGTTATTATTATTACCTACCCATACAACAACTAAATATTCAGGGGTATATCCTACTGTCCAGTTATCCTTTTTGTCATTTGTTGTCCCTGTTTTTACAGCAACCTTATAGCCTGGAATTTCTAGTGTTGATGCTCTACCAAAAGCCGGTGCTCTTGCTATATTGTCAGATAAAATATCTGAAATAATAAAACTTACCCCCGGATCTAATACTCTTTTTGACTCATTTGAACCTTCATACACTATATCTCCAGAAGAGTTTCGAACTTCAAGTATTGGAGAAAGATCCTGACGAATACCTTGATTTGCAAATACGCCAAAAGCTTTGGCCATATCAGTCATTTTAACTTCTCCTCCACCTAATGTTAGTGAAAGTCCGAATCTAGAACTATCTTCCCATGAAGTTATACCCATATTTCTTGCATGTTGAATAAAATTATCAACACCTATTGTATTTAAGACTTTTACAGCGGGAATATTATAGGAACTTGCGAGTGCATACCTAAGCGCTACCCTACCATGAAATCTATTATCATAATTTACTGGTCTATATGGTCTTGATCCAGGAATGTTAAACACAACAGGCGTATCATCTAAAACAGTTGCTGCTGTAAATCTGTCTTGTAGTGCAAGAGAATACATCAACGGTTTTATAGACGACCCCGGTTGTCTGAGCGCGGTTGTAACATTAAAAGCTCCATAAGGTTCTGAAAAATAGTCAACAGATCCAACCATTGCAAGAATTTCTCCTGTTGATGGTTTAGTCACAAGCACTGCCCCATTAGTCACATTTAAATTTCTGATTTTATCTATTTCTTCCTCTAAAATTGTTTCTACTGATTCTTGGATTTCAAGATCTAAGGATGTCTTTAAATTCAGACCGCCTTCTTCAACTTTTCTTATACCAAACTCATCAATTAATTGATTTTTCACATAAAACACAAAGTGTGGAGCTTTGATTGTGGTTTGTGGAGACACAACTTCAATAGATGAAGAGATGG
>JBBEDP010000064.1:0-3289 GCA_040881235.1 Patescibacteria group bacterium | reverse complement strand
GATAGAGTTTTCTTTATAGATGAGTTAGGAAACATCGTTCCAGCTACTCTTATTACAGCATTAATCACAGATGAGATACTTAAAAAAAATTCTAAAGATAAAATAATTGTTGATATTAGATATACAAATAATGTTAAAAAAATTTGTGAGAAATATGGAGCAGAAATGCTTATAAGTAAAGTCGGCCATGCTCTGATTACAGAACAGCTCAATAAAGAAGGCGCTGCCTTTGCTGGTGAATCATCAGGGCACTTTTATTTTAGAGAAGCAGGTGGAGCTGAAAGCGCACTACGAGTTATCTTAATGCTATTGAAAAAATTAAGCGCAGAAGACATTAAAGTTTCTGAACTTCTTAAGAGATACAACTCTTCTTTTGAGTCTGGAGAGATAAACTTTATACTTGATGAGACTATAAATTCCGAGCAGGTACTTGAAAATTTTGAAAAAGAATTTTCAGACGGAGGGATATCTAGACTTGATGGGCTCGCTATAGATTATGATAACTGGAGACTAAGTCTAAGAACTTCAAATACAGAACCACTAATAAGGCTAAATGTTGAGGCAAACACTCAACAGAATTTAGATATCAATTTAAATAAAATACTAAGTAAAATGGGTGAGTTTAATGCTAAAAGAAAGTAATTTTTTAATTCGTACTGTTATAATAGGCTATGGACGAACCCGATAAACAAACTTTATTAACGCTTTCTAAGTATACGCAATCTCTTGTAGATAACTTCAAGGCTATAAAACAAAAGGAGAGACCTTCAGAAACTGACAAAATAACGGTTTCACCCACAGTATCTTTATTTGCCATAGCTTACGAAAAATTAAGAAATGTAATCCAGTATAGAGAGGAAAGCATAATCAGACGCTCAGCAATAGAAAGAATCATAAAAAGAAGGCTCGCACTTAACCCTGAGGGGAAAGGCGAGGCAGAAAACCTCATAAGAGAACTGCTCTGGGCTAGATATTTTGCAAACGAAAGTTTAGGTCAGCTTGATGTTTCTAAAGTACAAGAAATTATTGATAAATACCTTCTTCTTAAAAAGGAGTTAATAGTCGGTCGGAATCAATCTAAGAAAAATTATTTAAGTGAATTTGTATTTGATTTAATGACCTGTGAGATAGAAGAAGCATTAACGCCAGTAGAATCTGAAACAAACTCTCTTTTTACTTTTTATATATATCAAGTATTAAGAAAAAAAGTGAAAATTGAAGGTTTAGATGAAAACTCAAAAAATGCTTACTTTTTTTTAGCGCTTGATAAAACCTTTAACAAGAGCGATCTTTCGTACCTTCGCTATCATCTCTTTACGCTTTATAACGAAAAAATATCTACATTGCCAGATAAAGAATTAAAGACACAAGCCACTAAATTAGTAGATCTTTTCGATGATATAGATAAATTAATTAAAAGTACTATCGTAGGAAGAGTTTCGCGCTTTGTAAGAACTCACATTCCTCCTTTTAGGGTATTATTCCAATTATTTAATAAAAAGGGTAAATCGATTGAAACAGTCATAAAAGATGAAACTGAACTTTGGAAAGAAGTAGAGAAGTTGTGTAGAGAAAAATATGAAGAAGTTAAAAATAGATTAAATAATCTCGCTCTTAAAGCAATCATATATATATTCTTAACTAAAATGATTGTGGCTTTCATTGTGGAGTACCCTGTATCTCTATATTATTTTGGAGAAGTAAATTATCTGGCTCTTACAATAAATACCATATTTCCTCCATTCTTGATGTTTATTCTCATAGGATTAACAAAGACTCCAACTGATGAAAATACTAAAAAACTATTTGAAAGAATAATCGATATAGTAGACGCAGACAGGTCTTTTGAAACAACAGTTTCTTTTATAACAAAAAAACCAAAAGCTCGTAAGCCTTCCTTAATTTTTGGTTTTACAGTGTTTTATACTTTTACTTTTTTTACAACTTTTATATTTTTGTACTTATTTTTAGACTTTTTAGGATTTAATATAATCAGCCAATTAATATTTGTTTTATTTATTAGCTTAGTCAGTTATTTTGCATACCGAATTCGAAAAGTTGCCAAGCAATATACTCTACAAGAAAAAGAAGGAATCTTTAGACCTTTCCTTGACATATTTTTTATGCCAATACTTTCTTTGGGTCAGTTCTTAAGTAGGGGATTGGCAAAACTTAATTTTTTAACTGTCTTTTTTGATTTTATTATTGAGGCTCCATTTAAAGTCGTTATAGAAGTTGTTGAAGAATGGATTTCCTTTGTAAGATCTAAGCGTGAAGAAATTGAGTAATATTAGTTAAAGTAATTCACGTTTGCCTCGCCTCTTAATTTGTTTAAAAGTTCTTGAACTTGTGCATTCAACTGAACTTGTCTTAATTGTTCCATAGCACTTTTTCTCAACTGTTCTTCAGTTACATCTTCTGGGAAAAAATCTTGATTTTCTTCAAGATATTGATTTATAGCTTCTTCTGAGACTTGAATATCATCTGATAATAGTCTTTCCATAATTAACTGTAGTCTTACTTGATCCAAAAAGTCGCTGTAACTTATATTTTGCTGTTCTAAAAATCCGTCAAGTGTTTGGTTATTTGCTTCAAAGGATTTCTTTACTTCTTCAACCTCTTTATTCAAATCTTTTTGTGAGATAGCAATATCCTTTTTTTTTGCTTCTTGATAAATTAATTCTTTTGATATTAGAGAATCAACTGCAAGCTCTCTACCTTGCTGTTCAAGCTCTTTTATAAGCGCGTGTCTTGAAATTGGCTTACCATTTACAGTTGCAACTATAAATTGTGATTTATAAGTGTAGAGAAGTCCGAGTATTAATATTAAACCTATAAGATATAACAGCTGCTTATCAATAAAACTTTGAAGTTTTTTAGACCTTGGCTTACCGCTTACAAACATCCTAAAATTATAGCACAAATTTTTAATTATTTACTATTTCGGCTATTACCCCAACCAAAAAAACACCTCTGAAGTGAAGCAGAGCAGTATAACAATCTGTTTGTGAGCCTGGAGAGACTCGAACTCTCAACATCTTCCTTAAGAGGGAAGCGCTCTGCCAGTTGAGCTACAGGCCCTTTTTCAGTATGTAGTATACAATATTAAGTATTATGTATAAAACCTCTTTTACCATTCCACTTAGTCAGTGTTAATCAGGTTGTTGTATCAATCTGAGCCACTCCAGAGGTGGATAATTATGTCAGTTGAATCACGAAGCGCGGCAAATTGGACTCAAGGAAAAAGATCACCAGACGGTAGATATCGAACATACCACTATCCATCAGA
>JBBEDP010000063.1:0-3318 GCA_040881235.1 Patescibacteria group bacterium | reverse complement strand
CTGATTTTTATGAAAACTATAATCAAGCAAAGGAATTTCTTAATTTAGAACTTGGGCTATCAGATTTTTCAGGTGGTTTTTTGATTACAACAACAGCTATTCAAAACATACTCGAAGCTATGAATGAAATCTACATTCCTGATTTTGACGAAACAATAAACAAAGATAATTTTTATATAAAAACACAATTGTATTCTGAAGAAAGCTTTTTTCCTGGATCAACTCAGAAGAAAAGCTTTTTAGCATCGCTCACTAGACAATTATTTATAGAGTTAGAAAACGCATCGTTTCCAAAACTTTTAACCGCCTTAAATAAATCTCTTGATGAGAAGCAAATCTCATTAATTTTTGAAGATGAAAATATACAAGGCACTTATGATTCGCAATATTGGTCAGGTAAAAAAATCTCCCCTACTTGCTATGCTGATTTAGAAAATTGTACGGTTGATTATATTTTTCCTTACGATGCAAACCTTGGCGTAAATAAAGCTAACTTTTTTATCAACAGACATCTATCACTAAAAATTAATATAAATAACGAGGGAACTATAGTGAATGAGTTAACCATGTTAATTAATAATGAATCTCAAAGCGCTATCTTTCCAGGTGGAACATATAAGAACTATATGCAAATAGACCTTCCAAGAAGGGCAATCATAAGAAATCTTACAAGAAATGGAGTTTTGATTGAAAATTTTGATGAAAAAGTTGATGATACGAAAACAATCGGATTTTTGACAGAAATCCCTCCTCAAAAATCAATTGAAATAAAACTAGTTTACGCTCTGCAAAACGCAGTAACTAATGGAGAAGGAACCTATCAGTTGATTTTTCAAAAACAAATTGGATCAAAAAATTCAGATCTTTCTATAGAAATTAAAATTCCAAATAATGTTACAGTCCAGGACCAAAACTTCAACCCCGTTGTAAAAGATGATACTATTCTCTATAATACAACTTTAACCGGTGACAAAATATTCATTTTAAAACTTAGAAAAAATTAACATGACAAAATCTGATGACAGTAATACAAAATTAAAATTAGGCGCTCTAAAAAGAGAGATTTTTGGAAAAAAACTTAAGAAGTTAAGATTCGAAGGCAAGCTTCCTGGAAACATCTTTGGGCCTGATATAGAATCCCAGTCTATTACGGTTGACGCTCTCGACTTTAAGCGAGTCTATAGAAAGGCAAAAGAAACCGCAGTCATTTATATTACGCATGATAAAAAAGAAACTCCCGTACTTGTAAGAGGTGTGCAGAAACATCCTGTTAGCAATATACTGCTTCATGTTGACTTTAGAAAAATTGATCTTAAACAAAAAATTGAGACAAAAGTACCTGTTGAGATTACTGGAGAATCACCAGCGGTTGAACAAAAAGGTGGAGTTCTGATTACAAACTTAAATGAAATCACTATAGAATCTCTACCAGACCAAATCCCACCAAGTATAACTATAGATATTTCCACACTAAATGAAATTGGAGATGAAATAAAAATTTCTGATCTACCTAAATCTGATAAATATACGATTATTGACGAGGCAGAAAAATCGATAATTACAGTAACTGAGCACAAGGAAGAAAGTCTTGTTGCTGAAACAGCGCCTTCTGAAGGACCTGAAATTATAGAAGAAAAACCTGAAGGCGAGGAAGTTGCTGAAGGTGAAGCTCCAACAGAAGATGAAAAAGGAAAAGAAGAAGCTCCTAAGGCCGAAGGAAAACCAGAGGCAAAATCTGAAGATAAACCTGCGGAAAACAAACCAGAGCCTAAAAAAGAAGAAAAGTAAAAAAATTTCTAATTTCTAATTAATTTAATCCTCGCTAAATCCAAATATCCAAAAACCAAATTCAGCACAATTCATAAATGTACAATATACTTATGACCTATAGTTGTTATTACAGCTTTTTTTGATATAATAAAATTCATGAGCACTCCTGAAATAGCAACACATACTGTTGAAGATATGTGGCAAACTAATTCTTCTTTAACACGCATTCCTGAAGAAATGATTACATATGCAGAAGGATTAAAAGCAACATCCGAGTTTCCTGTACGTTTTCCACAATCAACTCATAAACTCTTTAGCTCAAGAGCACAGGAATTATGGGATAGTTATCATAGAATGAGTATATTTCAACATATTGAGACTGCACAGATTCCTGCGAGAAGGAGTGATAATGCAAAAAGGGTTAATCAAAGAGATGATATTAGTAATTTATGGCCTCGCGTTGTTTCTGGGGCTGGATTACAAACAGAATTAGATAGTGTAATTTTATTACAGAGAAAACTACTTGATCCAGAGGATAGACGAGGAAATGCTGACTTATACGTTCGAGATGAAACTTATGCTCGATTTAATTTGGGCGCTTTAGCAGATCGTGACATTGATGTGTTAAGAAACCGTGCTCAAGTTTTATTAAATAGCTTATTAACTCAACCTAATTCATATGTTTATGAAAGATATCTTAAATCTATTGATGAGATAAGAGCTGCCACAGCAGCTCAATCAGTGTTAGATAGATTTGTTTTCACAAGCAAGGATCAAAACCAAATAGAAAATCTAGTAGATACATATCAATTAGATTGGGAAGTCTTGCCACAATCTGATGAAGAATCTATAAAAGAAATTATACTTCGTGATATTACTGAAGCCGGTATTCGTAATTCTGATATTAATTGGCAACGAATTGAAACACTAATAGGGTTAAGAAATGAGTTTGGAGGTGAAATTTTTAGATCAAAGACTAAAGCTTTTGGTTCAAAAATGCCATACTTCGTTTTAGTTTTTGGGCCAAACGAAGGAAAAATAGCTATAGCAGAAACTCCAACAAGAGACAATGCAACTTATATTGTTCGTGAAGATATTTCTGCAGGAACATGGCAAGAAGTGTTAGCTTTATGTAAAGCTGAAGCAAGAGAAGTTGGCGCTTATAGAGTTATACACGAACAGGATGATACTAATCACGATCAAAAACTTGCTCTCGCAATATCTGACTTACTTGCAATGTAATAGTATGATTAATACTTAGTAAACCCGCAAAGTATATATTAACATACTAGAATAACCCGATACCAATCGAGCCGGTTGTAAACAGTCTAAAACTCGACTCGTGCCTCGAAGTCCCTCGGACGAAGTGGAAAGCACGAGATAAATTCTAAATAATAAAATCCAAGCTCCAAACAAATCATAAATTTTAGTTTTTAGATTTGTTTCGAATTTCGGTATTCGAATTTCGAATTTACTTTTTAAGCTTTTTTAAGGCTTTTTGTGTTAAAATCTATACTTATGAGTATTGTAAAAAGTGAGTTTGCGCTA
>JBBEDP010000062.1:0-3489 GCA_040881235.1 Patescibacteria group bacterium | reverse complement strand
CAACAGGGGTGCCGATAACGACATCTTCTTTTTCGGAATCAATAAGTGTGTCATCTTTAATTCCATAATAGACCGCTACACGAATAGCAGGAGTGGGGCTAAGTGACGAACTGTAACTGACAGAAAGCGAACCGTTACTTGATCCAAGTGCTGCTTCATCAATTGTATGAACTTCAAGGTGATTACCTACCCCGTCTGGGTTATCAGCAACAGCTGCCTGTGTAAAATTCTTGCCGTCAACACTAAAAGTGCCCTGAAAAGTATCTCCGTATGTAGCCTCATTTCCTATAACCGCAACGACCAACCGGTTGTTTCCGGCTTCCCCGATATCAACTGTTACAGAAGTTCCGGTAGCGCTAGCCGCCCTCTGAAAACTAACAGCTGCGTTTGCGGGTATTGGTGTAATAAGAACCTTCAAAACAAGTGGTAGTATTAAAAAAACAATCACTATATAAGCGGTTATTTTTTGTTTTGAGAATATTTTATTTAAGCATTTATGAGTTAACATGGAGTTCCCCTATTTTATGGAAGTATACAAGAATTGTCATTAAAAATCACATTAAAAAACACTGTTTTTTTAAGTACTTTATACTTTATACTAAATACGATATACTGGAATACAATCTCTTTGTATGAAAAGAATACTCCGTATGTTTATTTTTTCCTCCATCGCACTTTACTTGACCTCTTTATGGAATGTTGGATTTATTGTTTCAACAGATCCTCATCAATTTCTAAGAGCTGTAATACTAATTGCATCAGCATATTACCTGATAGTTCCTATATCAAAAGTTATTTTTCTTCCGTTAAACATATTAACTTTTGGTCTAGTTTCTTTTGCTGTATTTGCATTTTTTCTCTATGTAATGAATTCTCATTTAGAATATGTGCAAATAACTGACTGGGTATTTCAAGGAGGCTCTTACTTTGGAATTCATCTTAACAACGTTATAATTACTGAACAAGGCAATCTTATCCTGTCTGCTTTATTTATATCAGCTATAATTAAACTATTAGAGTTTACAACTTAAAATTAAATGGCTAATTTTTTACTTTTAATAAACATCATCGTTGGAATAGTAATTGTCGTCTTAATACTTATTCAAGGAAAGGGTGGTGGGTTAGGTAGTGCTTGGGGTGGTTCAACGGAATCTTATCAAACAAAAAGAGGAGTAGAGAAGTTAACCTTCCAAATAACGATTTTTTTTGTAGTAATATTTTTTATACTGTCTGTAATTAATCTTTTTTAATTCATGAGCAAAACTCTCCGGTATTATTACTGGCTATTCCAAGAATTTAGTAAAAGGCATGTAAAAATGATAGCCTTAAGCTTTTTTTTGAGCTTTTTTATTGTTGTAAGTCTAGTCTCTTTTTCTTCAGTTTTAAACAAGTTTTTATTTTCTAATAAGGAGATTATCGGACTTGTCGGAAACTACAATACTTCAAATTTACCTGACGAAATTTTATCTAGAATTTCACACGGATTAGTAACGATTGGTCCAAAAGGAGAAGTTCTTCCAGCCCTGGCTTCATCTTGGGAAATGGTTGATAATGGTCGCGAATTTCGTTTTCATCTAAAAAACGATTTGCTTTGGGATGATGGGAAAAAACTTACAGCTTCAGACTTAACGTTTAACTTTAAAGACGTGGGAGTTGAATATATTGACGATAATACGCTTTATTTTAAATTAAAAGACAGACTTCCTATATTTCCGACTTTTTTGTCAAAAGCAACAATTAAATATCCACTTCGTGGAATTGCTGGTTTATATAAGGTAGATAAAATCACAACGCGACAGGGGTTGATCAAAGAAATTCATCTTAGCCCAAATAAAAAGGAATTACCATTAGTCATCTATAAATTTTTTGATAGTGAGAGCAAACTAATAAGTGCTTATAAACTTGGGGAAGTAAATAAGATAACGATATTAAAAGAAAATATTGCTGAAAATTTTGAAAATTGGAAAAACACTAAAGTAACAAAGAAAGTAGATTACAGTCGAGTAATGTCACTTTTTATAAATATGAACAATCAGTTACTTGTTGAAAAGGATGTAAGAGACGCAATTGCCGCTAGTATTCCATATAGCAAACTGTCGCAATTTGGAGAGCCAGCAAAAAGTCCTATTCCGCCTACTTCCTGGGCGTACAATAATAAACTTAATCAAAAAATTGAAAATATTGAAGTAGCAGAGGATACTCTTACTAAATACGTAGACTCCACCTCTTCAGCACAATTAGAATTTATTACTTATTATGATTATTTACCAACTGCTTCACTAATTGATGAAAATTTTAAAACAATTAATTTATCTACTACATTAAATTTAAATGATTTCCAAGTCCCTGGTCAATTTGATCTATTACTAGCATTCTGGAAGCCTCCGGTAGACCCTGATCAATATTTCTTTTGGCATTCAACACAAACCGAAACCAATATAACTGGGTTTAAAAATGTAAGAATAGATAAGTTATTGGAAGACGGAAGAAACAGTATACATCCTTCAGAAAGAACGGAATTTTATTATGAATTTCAAAGAGTTATGGCTGACGAGCAACCTGCAATCTTCCTATACTATCCATATATATATACCATAGAACGAATTTAAATGTAATACAGTCCTCCCATTGATATAATAAGGAGTGCGCCGCGGTGGTGGAATGGCAGACACGCAGGACTTAAAATCCTGTGATCGAATAGATCGTGAGAGTTCGACTCTCTCCCGCGGCACAATTTGCCTGGATAGCTCAGTGGTAGAGCAATTGTTTTGCCACAGAACTATCTTGCTAAATTTGTTAAAATTTAGCTTAGAAGTTCATGGTCCCGTACATTTACGCTTTTTGCCTGCTTAGCTCAGTGGTAGAGCAATTGTTTTGTAAACAGTAGGTCGTCAGTTCGAATCTGACAGCAGGCTCAGGAAACGCAAAAAGCTAAATAGTACTGGGATAAACAATAGGTCAGGAGTTCGAATCTCCTTCCAGGCTCATTACTTGTTATAATATGTCTATAAAGTAGCCCTCGTAGCTCAATGGATAGAGCAAGGCCCTTCTAAGGCTTAGATGGAGGTTCGATTCCTCTCGAGGGTACAAGGGGTCGGGCGAGTGGTGGAACTGGTAGACACGCAGTCTTGAGGGGGCTGTGCCGCAAGGTGTGAGAGTTCAAGTCTCTCCTCGCCCACATGAAAACTTAAAACTTAAGAGTCAAAAGTCAAAACTCTCCTTATTATTTCTTTTATCTATTATAAAAAATAGTGTTTAAGCCTTAAAATTGTAGATTATAATCCGTAGACAAAACCTGCAAATTAATATATTATGTTTTTTATGATTACTGACGCAGATATTAAAAAACTTCAGAAAGTATTTGTAACCAAGCAACAACTTAAACAAACTGAAAGTAAATTAATTAAATACATTGACTATAAAACAGATAGCCTTGAAAAGTCAATCTTAACTCTCAGTAAAGAGCTTTCCGACTTTAAAGACCAAACT
>JBBEDP010000061.1:0-3495 GCA_040881235.1 Patescibacteria group bacterium | reverse complement strand
TATGAAATAAGGCTGAAAAACCAAGCCCCCATGCAATTGAGAAAAGAAACAAGAGCTCTTGAGATCTAGCGGCAAATTTTACTAGCATAGGTAAAATACGAGAACTTACAAGCACTAATCCCGAAAGTATTAAAATTCCTTTTAGTAAAGCTAGAGAAATGGAATAAAGCGAGGTTGTTTCACCTGCACCTGCAAATGAAGCAACGACGATTAATATTATTGTTGCAATTACATCTTGAACAATAAGAAATCCTACAGCTATCTTCCCATAAAGTTTATGTAAGTCTCCTTTATCAGATAAAAGTTTTAAAATAATAATAGTGCTACTGAAAGTAAGAGCAATGGCCGTATATATAGCAGCGATCTGACTTAATCCTAAAAATATTGCGATAAAATAGCCAACAATTGATGTAAAAAGTACCTGTCCAACACCAGTAATTAAAGAAACTCTCCCAACCTCTTTGATTACTAAAGGATTTAGACTTAATCCAATTATAAAAAGCAAAATTGTGATGCCTATTTTTGAAAACAATTCGATTGTGTCAAGCGACTGAAGAATATTTAAAAAATGCGGGCCTGTTATTATTCCTGTCAAAATATAACCGACAATTAGAGGCTGTTTTAAGAGTCTAACCACAAATGAAATTACTGTAGCAAATACTATAATAAGACTCAGTTCGAGAAAAATATTCATAGATTTATTGTACTTACAAATTTTATCTATTAAAAGAACAAACGATATTTTTATGTTGACAAGGTTATTAGAATATATATAATAACTCTTAATTATGATTAAGAAAAAGCTCTACTTTTTGATTTTATTCTTTATAACAGGATTAATATTTTCACAAATTGAATTTACACCGCTAGCTGGTCCAAATGTTCATTTCACTCTTTTTGATTTTTTTGCTCCAATTGCAGCGGGATTTTTAGGATCAACTCTTGGAATTGTATCCGTTCTTGCTGTATCTATAACTAATTTAATATCAAATGGCTCATATGAGCTGGGGTCAATAATCAGACTTTTCCCAATATTGTTTGCTGTATATTACTTTGGTCTTCCTGTAAAGAAAAGAACTGGTAGTCTAATTCTCATAGTCCCAATATCTGCAATGTTTATATTTTGGGCTCATCCTGCTGGTCGGGAAGCGTGGTATTTTGCACTTTATTGGTTAGTACCAGTTATCGCATACTTTAAAAGAGATGTTCTTTATTTAAGAGCTTTAGGAGCAACTTTTACAGCTCATGCTGTTGGGGGAGCAGCTTGGGTATGGGCTTTTAATCTACCAGCTACTGTATGGCAAGGTTTAGTACCAATTGTCGCATATGAAAGGACGTTATTTGCAGCCGGAATAGCAGCTTCTTATTTTGTATTTTCATATATTTTAAGATATTTGACAAAGAAAAATATTCTACCTTCAGGTCTCCGATTTGAAAAAACCAACCTCATATTTTCAAAATAAAATACTTATCTCTTGACTTATTGCAAATGATTTGCAATAATATTAATTGATATTTTACACAGTACATCAATGGGGCAGTACTCGAGTCCCTGCCCCAAAATTTAAAAATTATGAAAATCTATCAAGATTTAAGAAATAAAGGATTTAGGATAACCTCACAGCGAGAAAGCGTAATGAAAGCATTGTCGTCAAGTCCTTTAACTGCAGAAGAGATATATAAAAAGTTAAAAGGGGATAGTGTAGATATTGATCTTGCTTCAGTTTACAGAACGCTTGAGCTTTTTATAAAATTTGGCGTAATAAAAGAATTATTTTTTAATGATTCTATAAAAAGGTATGAAATCATCGACCACAATGACCACCATCACCACTTAATATGCACAGAGTGCGGATCAATAGAAGATATCGCACTTTCATTAGAAAAAAAGTTTATTAAGGAAATAAAAAATAAATCGAAATTTAAAGTAGAGAAGCACTCATTAGAATTTTTCGGAATTTGTAGAAAATGTCAGTGATTTGGTTTTATTCATTAGTCTCTGTTGTAATTGTAAGTTTGATTTCTTTAGTTGGAATATTTACTTTTTCCTTAAATCAAACGAGATTAAGATCAATATTAAACTACCTTGTAAGCTTTGCTGTAGGAGCCCTAATAGGAGATGTCTTTATTCATATTATTCCCGAACTTGCAGAAGAAGGTTTTTCTCAAACCATATCAATATACATAATGTCGGGTATTTTATTTACATTTGTAATAGAAAAGTTTATTCATTTTCACCACTATATTACATCTGAACCAGGAATTAAAAAAAAATACGAAGCATATACTATTACAAGTCTGTGGGGTGATTCTATTCATAACTTTGTAGACGGAATTATAATTGGAGGATCATTTCTCGCAAATACTCAACTTGGAATTGCTACAACAATTGCAGTTATATTACATGAAATTCCAACAGAGGTTGGCCATTTCGGAGTACTAATTAAAGGAGGATTTAGTAAAAATAAAGCTTTATTTTGGAACTTTTTAACCGCAGTAACTTCAGTTTTAGGTGTTGTCATAACTTTATTAATAGGAGAGGCTATAAAATCCGCTGTTCCTTTTCTATTAGCATTTACAGCTGGTAATTTTATATATATAGCAGGCTCTGATTTTATCCCAGTGCTTCATAAAGAATCAAGTTGGAAAAGAAGCGCATTACAATTCTTATACCTTTTAATAGGAATTATAATTATGTATACTTTAGTGTTTCTTGAGTAACATGATTACTTTAAATAAAAATACAATTATTCTTACCGTCGCATCCGTTTTAATAATTTTCGGATTTTTATATTTAGTCTTTTCTACATCAAATAAGCCAACTAGTAACGAACCTTTCCAAAGCGCAAAAACTTTAAGCGAGAATGATCATATTAAATGGGCTTCAGAAAGTGGCAATCTTTTAGTTGAATACAGCGATTTTCAATGTCCAAACTGTAAATTATGGAGTGACTTCTTTAATCAACTTGGCCAAACAAACGATCCAAACTTTGAAAAGATAAAAGAAAATGTAACTTTTGTATACAGACATTTTCCGTTAACTAATATTCATCCTAACGCCCTTGAATCTGCCCATGCAGCCGAAGCAGCAGCTATGCAAGATAAATTTTACGAAATGCATGATTTACTTTTCTTAAACCAAGCAAGTTGGTCAGAACTTAAAGATCCAACAGATTATTTTGTCGGACTAGCGGAAGATCTGGAAATAGATATAGAAAAATTCAAATCTGACCTCACTTCTTCAGAAGTAAAATCTAAAGTAAATCAAGATTTAGATTCCGGACGACGCGCAAATGTAAATTCAACAGCATCTTTTTACTTAAACGGTCAATACTTAAGCAACTTAAACTCCACTCAAGACTTACTAGACATACTTCTTGAAGAAATAGAAAAATAAAATATAACGTGTAACCTGCAACTTTCCTCTTGCATTCTGGACCGTAGCCATTAGAATATCACCATGATAAGTACCTATAAACAAGCCAAACAATACAT
>JBBEDP010000060.1:0-3503 GCA_040881235.1 Patescibacteria group bacterium | reverse complement strand
TTAGCAAATCAAAAATTGATTTAATATTTACAAAATGAAATACGTAATAGATAAAAATATAAAAAAACAAGTTGATACTTTAATTGATTCTCTCGATCTCAAGCATATTAAGAAGAAGTATATTTACTGTATTAAGAGTTTTGATGCTAAAACAAGAGCATATGCAAGAATTTGGGGTATGGCAAAAATCTTTAGCGAAGTCGCAGGAATTAAACCTCGCTATATTATTGAAGTTATTTCTCCAAAATTTGATAAATTAAACGACCGTGAAAGAATTAAGACGCTTATACATGAACTATTACATATACCAAAGACTTTTTCAGGTGCGCTTTTATCCCATAGAGGAAAAGGAAGAAGAATAAATGACGCAGAAGTAGAAAGGGTAATTAGAAACCTAAGTTGATATTTATAAAGAAAAATATTATATTAAAAACGCAATGAAATCCTTTATTCCTCATATTAAACTCATGACCTCTCCAGTTAGATATCATTGTGACTTACCTTGTGGAGTATATAATCCAGTTCAAGCTAGAATTGAAGCGGAATCAGTCCTTGCTATCATTAAAAAATATCATGATTCAGACGATGAAATTTTTAAACAAAGAGCAATAATAATTAAAGAACACCGATCTCATTTGGCTAAAGAGCACCTTTGGACCCTTTGGAGTGATTACTTTAAACCTGAACATTTAGAAAAGTACCCAAATTTACATAAGCTTTTTTGGGATGCTACAAAAGCATGCAGTAAATTAAAAGCTTCTATCGATATCAAGGATGCAGAGCAATTAATAAAGCTCATCGATGAGATTGACGAAATATTTCAGGAAACAAAAAAATAATTCATTCAATGAAAAAAAGTGCCTTTATAATATTTGGTGTAGTTTTATTAGTAGCAATTATATTTTTTTCATTAATAAGAAACTTCTACAATAAGATTTATAATCCTAAACAATCATCAAAAAAAGTCCAAATCATTAAAGAAAAGACTTCATTTAATATATTAATTCTTGGTTATGGAGGTGGAAATCATCAAGGAACATTTTTAACTGACACTATAATTTTGGCAAATATTGATAAAAAGACTAAAAAAGTTGTTCTTATTTCAATACCCAGAGACGTTTGGGTAAAAGTACCCACAAAATCAAAAGAGGACTTTCATTCTAAAATAAATTCAGTTTACCAAATTGGTTTATTTCCAAAAAATTATCCTGACGTAGATAAATCATATATTAAAGATTCTCCTGTAGGCTTGCTTAATAGTTCAATTAAACAAATATCAGATTTAACTGTAGATAATTATATTACTGTAGATTTTGCTGGATTTATTAAGGCAATTGACCTACTTGGAGGCATTGAAGTTAATGTCGAACGAACTTTTAATGATTTTAAATATCCAGTCGAAGGAAAAGAAAGCGATTTATGCGGTATTGAAGAATCTGTACTTGAAGAAATTCAGGAAATCGCAACAAAATCTCCAGAAATAGCTTTTCCTTGTCGCTATGAAACGCTCCATTTTGATTCGGGCCTTCAAATAATGAGTGGTGAAGCCGCGCTAAAATTTGCACGTTCTAGAAATTCGTTAGAAGATGGTGGGGATTTTGGTAGAGCAAAAAGACAACAGCTTCTTATAGAAGCTGTTAAAGATAAAGTATTATCTATAGGATTTATACCTAAGATAATTCCTCTACTTGGCGAACTCGGAGACCATATTGAAACCGATATCCCACTTGAGCAAATGCAAGACTTGTTGAGAGAAATGAATAATGCAGAAAACTACCAAATAATAAGGCTCGTCATTACAAACAATGACTATTTGGATTATTCTATTTCAGAAGACGGACAATTCATTCTAATTCCAAAAACCGGAATTGATCAATGGGATGGAGTCCAAAAGTGGATTAAAAATACGATAAATTCGGCTAAAAATTAAGTCTTTTTATAATTTCTTATATATGCTTCAACTTCTTCCCAAAACTTATGGACACCGTCTGGCCTAATCTCGAATTTAAGAGAGTTTTTACTAATCGAATCTTGTCTAAAATTACCCATTTGTTTAAAAACTCCTTGCTTCAAGCACCAAAGAATTAATTTAACTGATTTATTTGGATCTTCAAATAGTCTTAATCCTCGCCAATACTTGGCTTTATTTAATATTTTACTATCTAATTTTAAATCTTTAAGAAAAGCGTCTTGCAAGTATTTTTGATCATTTTTTGAAGGTATCAATTTATTTCTTCTTAAAAATCTCAAATTATCATATTCCTGTCTTCCTACTGGTTTTGTAAAAAGCAAAATTGGCCCTCCTAAACTACTAGTATCGACTAAAGCTTTGAAAGCTTGTTCACTTGGCTTTGTTATTTCAAATCCGAACGTGAATTTTTTATATATATTTTCATATGCATCAATTACTTTAGTGTCCTGTTTGTATGCTTTTAATGTTATTTGTTTTTTATTTTTTAAGCTTTTTATAAAGAATTGAGTGTATGGAGTTCTTTTTAATATTATATGTATTTTAAATCTTTGTGATGATTTAAATAAGCTATCAATAAAATTAATAAAATATTTCATTCCGACTGCTGCGCCTGAAATTGGAATTATCATACGTATACTCTCTTCGCTGTTTAAATCATATTGAAAAAGTTTTTTCTTATATTTGTCAGTCGTAAGACTTTTAGTTAATGTTTCACTAACTGGATATGGTAAAACCTTAATATTTAAAAGCTTTTGATTATCTTTTTTACCATATGATTCCAATCCTTTTTTTGTGTATTCTGAAGGTACAAAAATCAAATCTGCATCTTTTACAAACCACATGTGTTGAGGACTATCATCTGTAACCTGTACTATTAGGAAAAGCTGTATATCCATTTCTCTTTCTAGGGCTTTCCTTACCCGAGCTATTTGATGAGCCAAAGAAAAGTGCGTAGCTATGATAATTACTTTTTTTATTGGCTTTTTAGTTTGTTTGATTACTATTTTTAACTTCTTTTCTAATTTTCCTGACGTCAAAAATAATATTGTTTTATAGAAAAATGTCAAAACGTCTTCTGCTTTTCCATTTTGTAACCATTCAAACATAATTCTTAAGGCTGGGTGTATGCTAGTTATTCTATGAAAAAAGCTGACAACTTTATCTTCTCCCCTAAGAAATATATAATTTGAATTATTTTTAAGTTCCTGCGAAATTGCGTCGGTTACTCTTAGATGACCAAAGCCAACATTTGCGTAAGTAAATATTATTAATGTCTTTTTGTCATTTAATATGGAGTTATTGATTTCCAAGGCTTAAGTTAACTTGATTTAGTGTATATAATATACCATAATTAAGCCACAGTGGCGGAACTGGCAGACGCGCACGGTTCAGAGCCGTGTCTTCGCAAGAAGGTAGAGGTTCAACTCCTCTCTGTGGCACAAAAAGGAGGGTTGGCAGAGTGGTAATGCAGCGGCTTGCTAAGCCGTGACGGCGAATAACCGTCCACAGGTTCAAATCCTGTACCCTCCGC
>JBBEDP010000059.1:0-3536 GCA_040881235.1 Patescibacteria group bacterium | reverse complement strand
AACGCAAGAAGGTAATCGTAAATAGGCATGTTTTTTTGCAAGCTCTCTACCTCAAGCTTATCCGCTAAACCCTGTGTTAAAACTTTGTTAGCAACAAGTTTGTTTAGTAGATCTTTTGGGGATATCTGCATACTTTCAATATAGTTTTATTTTTGTTAAAATTCAATACTAATTATGCTTCCAATTCTACTTGTCTATAAGGACCAAAATAAAATAAAAAGGTATGTAAAAAATCTCCAAAAAAACGAGAATATTAAAGATGAAAATGTATTTAGAATTGAACCTGAGAAAAAACAATTTTCAATTAGTCAGATAAAAGAAATAAAAAAAAACCTCATATACAACGTTATTGAGCCTCGTTTGTATTTGTTAATTAATTTTGATAAGTCGTCATTTGAGGCGCAAAATGCTTTTTTAAAAACTCTTGAAGAGCATAGTACTAATGTCTTTTTTGTACTTACGGCAACACAATATTACAACCTTGCACCCACATTAATTTCTAGGTCTAAAATATTATTTGACACACAGGCTTCTGTAAAATCTAATGAACAAATCGAATTAAAGATTGATGAACTTATTAATAAGAATAATCTGGGTATTTTGGGTGACAAGCTTTTTCAAGCAAAAGGTAAAAAAAACCCTGTTGAGATATTAGACAGTATGCTTATTTACTTTAGGAATAGGCTTGAAAAAGATTCTAAGTCAACTGATATTTTACGAGAAATTTTAAATTACAGATCTTATATCTTATATAACAATGTTGACGCACAAAACGCAATAGACCACGTACTAATATACATTTACAAAACGTACCAAAATAAATAACCAATACTTACTTCTTGCTACTTAATTCTCAATATTGCATACTATTTATATGAAATGGCGTTCAGGTTTTACTCTTCTTGAAATAACCATTGTTATTGGAATTGCTTCGCTATTACTTACTTTAAGTTCAAGCGTTGTTGTTTTTTCACAGCAATCAGCCAGAGATTCAGTAAGAAAAACAGATGTCGACCAGATTAGAGCAGCTCTTGAGTTCTATAGGGAAGAAAATCAAGATAAAACATATCCTACCAGCCTTGGTGACCTTGACTCTTATTTAAAAGACGTTCCTACAGATCCGCTTCCAAATAATTACAGTTATTATTATCAAAGAGAGCCAGATAATGCTGCAGATTATGTTGTCGGAGCAAGACTTGAACGTGGTGGACCGTCTGCTTGTGGATCCTGTGGACAAGAACAGTGTAATTATTGTTTTGGTGCCCTTGGCCTTTTGGTGGAACCAACTCCGTCAGAATCACCAACAAACACTCCAGGAGAGCCAACTCCAACGCCAACGCCAACGCCAACTACTGGTGAACCTACAAATACACCAACGCCAACGCCAAGCGTAAATTGTAGTCAAATAGGTAGCGCTACATACGACGCTAATCTAGATAAATATGTCGTTACACTAGGGTCAAACTTTTCAGAAAGTACATGGTCAATCGTTAATATTTTAGATTGTTCCCCAACAGGAGGATCAGGATCGATATTTACAACAAGCTGTGTTCAGCTTGGAACTTCAACTGCAACAGTAAGTTATGGGACAGAACAAAATACTTGCGACTTTTCGACAATACCATAAAATTAAATCAAAACTTAAAATTCAAAAGTCAAAAATTAACTTATAACTTAAAAGTTATTAGTTATTAGTTGCAGTTTTGCGTTTTAAGTTATGATTTTTAAGTTATAAAATAAGCTATGCGCAAGAATTTTGGTTTTACTCTTATTGAAATAATTATTGTTCTTGGAATAATTTCAATTTTAATGATGCTTGGACTTGTCAGTTATCCAAATTTACAAAAAAAGGCAAGAGATGCAAGTAGGGTAGCTGAAGTAGACAATATAAGAAGCGCTCTTGAACTTTACAGAACTAATAATTCATATTATCCTGAGAGTCTTTCCGATTTGACCGAAAATAGCCTTTATCTTCAAACTATTCCTACTGACCCACTTTCACCAAAACATTCGTACACCTATGTTCCAAAAACAGGTTGTGATAATGAAACAGTACTATGCAACGATTATACCATCGGGCTGGCTCTTGAAAATGATCCTGAAATACCCTGTACGTTAACCCTAACATGTGGAACTCTATCTTGTAATTTTTGCTTAGGTCCATATGGTGAAAAATAAACTTTTTATAAAGAAAAATCAATTAGGCTTCACAATGCTTGAGATGTTACTTGTAATATCGATCCTAGTTATTATTATCACACTTGGACTAACCTCATATTCTAGAATTCTTATCTCATCAAGAGACTCAACTAGAAAATCAGATATTCAACAAATCAGCAATGTGCTAGAACAGTATAAGAGCAATAATGAATTCGGCAGTTATCCCAATACTATATATCAAAATTCGGATTTTACAAAATATATGACAAATATTCCTACAGACCCTAGCACTTCACAAGAATATGAATATGAACCGCTCCCTTTAGGATGTACTCCATCTATCAACGCGCCGTGCATATCATATAATTTAACAGCAGTATTAGAAAAGGACATGCAAGAATATAAAGTTAATCCTTATGGGGAAGAATAAAATAAAAAAATTCAAATTAGGTTTTACTCTATTTGAGGTAATAATAGTTGTTGGAATAATAGCTATTTTATCTGGTATTAGTTTTGCTTACTATAATAACTACTCTGAAGCAAAAAACTTAGAATCTGAGGCAAAAAGTATAGCAAATACCTTGTCTCTTGCGTCTAAAAAAACTTCTTCTGGTGATCAAATAAACTGCACAAACTTTATCGGACATAGGATCTTTTTTCAATTATCTGGTAATCAATGGAATTATTATATGCAAAAATGTTGCGGTTCTAATCTAACTTGCGACGAAGAATTATCTGATTTATCAAGTCATAGTTTGCCAACTAATATTTCTATAACCTCAGCAGCCGTCAATACAATACTATTTAAAAAACTGGGAAGCGGTGTTGTAATAAACTCAAATGAAGCGATTCAAGATGCTACAATCACTCTTCAAAATAACTCTCTCAATTCAAAAGACTGTATAGATTTAAGTATTAATAAAGCAGGTGTGGTAGAAATAGGAGAACGATATGATTGTCTCTAATAAAATTAGTATGAGTAAAAAAAGAAATTCTGGGTTTACACTTCTTGAAGTGCTTGTGGTCCTTGGAATTTTGAGTGTCTTTCTTCTCGCTGCTATAACAATATCGATTGTTTCAGTAAGAAATCTTAAAAGTAGCGAAAATAAACTGTTGGGCACCAGATATGCGGAAGGACTTATGGAATGGGTTAGAGGAGAAAAAGATGCAGACTGGGATGTGTTTATTACCAAACAAGGCCTTTGGTGTTTTAATGAAGAAGAAATTATATGGCCTATTACAACGGGAAATTGCGCGGGTCAAGAAAAAATAAAACAAATCTTTGACAGAGAGGTAACTCTAACTTATGATGACCTTTCAGAAAGAGTAGTAGTTAATGTTAAGGTTTTCTGGAATGAAGGAAATGAGATTGTAGA
>JBBEDP010000058.1:0-3751 GCA_040881235.1 Patescibacteria group bacterium | reverse complement strand
CTTTAGTTAATTTTTTTAATGCGTCGAGAGATTTTCTTGCTTGAAGAAGCGTAGTTCCTCCACCAGCTACAATCCCCTCTTCAAGCGCTGCTTTGGTAGCAGACACGGCATCTGTAACTCTTTCTTTCTTTTCTTTCATTTCAATCTCTGTAGCTGCTCCTACATTAATAACAGCAACTCCACCTGAAAGCTTTGCTAATCTTTCTTGAAATTTTTCAGTATCAAACTCTGATGTTGATGCGTCAACTTCTCTTTTAATCTGTGCAATTCTACCTTGAATCTTTGATTTGTCTCCTTTTCCGCCAATTATTCTTGTGTTTTCCTTATCTGCCCATACCTTATCTGCTCTTCCACAGTCTTCTATCTCTACGCTATCTAGCTTCTTTCCAAGATCTTCTGAAACAACTGTTCCTCCTGTAAGAATTGCTATGTCTTCAAGCATTTCTTTTCTTCTGTCACCAAAACCAGGGGCTTTTATGACTAAAGTACTGAATGTACCTCTAAGTTTATTAACAACAAGCGTAGCAAGAGCCTCACCTTCGACTTCATCAGCAAGTATTACAAGGTTTTTTGAAACTTTTACAAACTTTTCAAGAAAAGGTAGTATATCTGCAACTGCACTAATTTTTTTATCAGTTATTAATATATAGGCGTCATCGACTTCTGCAACCATTTTGTCGGTGTCTGTTGAAAAGTAAGGAGAAGCATATCCCTTATCAAATTCCATTCCTTCTTTGTAATCAATCTCCATCTTAAGCCCTCTTCCTTCTTCAACAGTTACTACTCCATCTTTTCCTACTTTTTTAATTGCTTCTGCAATTAATGAGCCTATTTCTGTGTCTCCTGCTGATATAGTTGCAACTTGAGTTATCGCTTCTTTGTTATCAATTGGAATCTTTTTGGCCATTTTTCCGATTTGTTCAACTATGACCGCCGCAGCTTTTTCAATACCTCTTTTGATTATCATAGGATTTGAGCCTGCTGTAATGTTTTTTAGACCAGCATTAACCATTGATTGAGTGAGTAATGTTGCTGTGGTTGTGCCGTCTCCTGCAACATCGTTTGTTTTTGAAGCAGCTTCTTTTACAAGTTGAGCTCCCATATTTTCAAAAGGATCTTCAAGGTCTATCTCTTTTGCTACAGTGACACCGTCGTGTACGACCGAAGGAGCGCCCCATTTTTTATCAAGAGCTACATTTCTACCTCTTGGTCCAAGAGTTGTTACAACAGCTTTAGCTAAGGTGTTTACACCTTGTGATAATTTTTGTCTTGCTTCTTCTGAAAATTTTATTTGTTTTGCCATTTATATATACATTATAAATTTTTAACTAACGGGTTAACGTGTTCACGAGTTAGTTTTAAACCCGTTAACTCGCTAAACTCGTTAACTTAATAATAAAATAATTTTACTGTATGATTGCCATTACGTCTTTTTGTTCTATTAAAAGCCACTCTTCAGCCCCTACTTTTACTTCATTTCCGCCCCATTTTTTATAAAGAACTTTCTGTCCTTTCTTAACGACCATGCACATGCATACATGTTTTTCTTTGTCCTTGCCCTTACAGCCTTTTCCTGGACCAACTTCCATAACCTCTCCAATCTGTGGTTTTTCTTGTGCGCTATCTGGAAGAATAATTCCTGACGCAGTTTTTGCGTCTCCTTCAAGAGGTTTGATGAGTACGTAGTCAAATAATGGCTTGATGTTTGATTTAGTCATGTTGCTTTAAAAAAAACCATTGTCTACTATATTTAGCAAACAAGGTGATAGTATGATAACTAATAATTTTTTAAATGTCAAGAGGAAAGGTGAAACGTGAAACTTATAACGTATAGCAAAAAACCGAAGACACCAATTTACTTTGCGATTTGAGAAGGACATACAATACATAGGTATGCCGATAACTCTCACTAAGTCAAATAAATTCGGTGTCGAGGTTTTAAAAATATACTTAATTCTTGCTTCTTACAGCTTAATACTGCATACTAATTCTATGGATCAAAACCAGGGACAGATCGATGAAATTCAAAAACTACTGACTAAGCTTAATAACGGCTCAATGCCCGCTGACCTTAAAGAAAAGGCAAGTCAACAGATTGAAAGAGCGCGTTTGAGTTTAAAATATGGCGGATCTCTCTCACAAATTGACGTTACCTCCAAATACATCGACTGGATATCGAGCCTTCCTTGGGATAAAAAAACTGAAGATAATCTTGATTTAAATAAAGTAAAAATTATTCTTGATCAAAACCACTATGGAATGGAAAACATAAAAAAAAGAGTTCTTGAATACTTATCTGTATTGGCAATTCAGAAAAAGAATTTAGGAACTGAGGCAATAAGAGCGCCATCGCTTATGTTTGTCGGACTCGTAGGTACGGGTAAGACCACTTTTGCAAAGTCAGTGGCTGAGGCTTTGGGTAGAAAATTTGCAAGAATTCCTTTCGGCGGTCTTTCTTCTGTACTTGATTTAAGAGGACAATCTAAGACTTCTGCCGAAGCAGAACCTGGAGCTGTACTTAGGGCTATAAGACGAGTTGGAACAAGAAACCCAGTAATTCTTCTTGATGAGCTTGATAGAGTTGACCCTCAATCAAGATCTGCAATAATGGGAGTCCTTGTAGAGCTTCTTGATCCTGAACAGAACGCCCAATATGTAGACTATTTTATTGATTACCCTTTTGATCTGTCGCAAGTACTTTTTATATCTACTGCAAATAATTCAAACTCTATACCTATTGCTGTTCTTGACAGACTTGAGGTAGTTCAAATGCCTTCATACACTGACGACGAAAAAATTATGATTGCAAAAAAGCACATTCTTCCAAAGCTTATGAAGCTTGCGGGATTAACTTCTGAAAACTTAAGAATTGACGATGCGTTATGGGAAAAAATTACACGACCTATGGGATATGATGCTGGTGTACGGTCACTTGAAAGATCGATTGAAACAATCATTAGAAAAGCTGCATATAAAATAATGACAGGCCAAGGAAATAGTTTCTTAGTAAATGATCAAAATCTAAGAGACTTTATTTAAAAATCTTAGAATGTTTTTCTTAAAAGATTCTTCCGAATATTTTCTTGACCCTCGATATGCGCTCTCTCTCATATTAAGATATTGATTATCTGATAATTTATTTAGATTTCGTATCTGTTGACTTAAGCTATCAATTGACAGTTCTTTATACAAATATCCGTTCACTTGATGTTCTACTGTTTCTTTTAATCCTCCTGACTCATACGCGATTACAGGTATCCCATATCCCATCGCTTCAACTGGCGCTATACCAAACTCTTCGTCAACCGCTGCAAATAAAAATGCTTTAGCTCTAGAAAGTAAATCTTTTAATTTATTATCATCTGCGTTTTCTACAAATTCTACAGTCTCCCCCGCCATCTCCTTCAAGTATGGAAGATCTCTCCCCTGTCCAACTATTTTCAGATTAACCTTTAATTTATTTGCAGTTTTTATGAGTAGATCAATATGTTTTACCCTAGCTAGCCTAGATACAGTTATAAAGTAGCTGTGCTTATTCTCAACTGAGTTCTTAAATTTACTTGGGATATCAACCGGCGGATAAATCACGCTAGCATCTCGTCTATAAAATTTTTGAATTCTTAATCTTGTCTCTTCAGAATTTGCAATATAATAATCCACGCGTTGTGGTGAGGTATAATCCCACATTCTAAGGTAGTGATTTACTATGTTTGCATAAATTTTTACAAGCAAATATTTCTGCCATTCAACT
>JBBEDP010000057.1:0-3862 GCA_040881235.1 Patescibacteria group bacterium | reverse complement strand
ATATTGGATCATGCGTAACTATGAAATATCCAAGCATATATTTAACAGGAAAAGGAGCAAGAGGTGAGGTTTTATCAATGGCTTACGCTGCAAAGGGACAGCATCAAGATGCGGGTGCTAAAATTTTCCACTTCGCTAAAAATACTTCATCAAGAATTATTTCCAAATCAATTTCAAGAGACGGTGGAAGAACCTCCTATAGAGGGCTAGTGCAGGTGCGTCCTAAAGCGACTGGTTCATCAGTGTTTGTATCTTGTGACGCTTTAATATTAGATGAAAAATCACGCTCAGACACCTATCCTACCATGCTTGTGAAAGAAAGTGATACAAATGTGCAACATGAGGCTACGGTAGAAAAATTGGGCGAAGAAAAGCTATTTTATATGATGTCTCGTGGTCTTGACAGATACGAATCTGAAAGCTTGCTAGTTAATGGTTTCATTGAGCCTATAACTAAAGAAATTCCGCTTGAATATTCAGTTGAAATGAACAGGTTGATTAAACTTGAAATGACAGGATCAGTTGGATAATCAGGTAATGACTTTTATATATTTAAATAAGCACAAAAAACATAACTACACTTTCAAAAAACCAGGGAAGTATACGGTTTTTTTTAATAATATATCAGGAGACTATAAGTTTATCATCAAGAGCAAGGACGTGATGCTTGATATATTCGGCATAGTGATTGGTAAAAATGATGATATTTTTAATATTAATACTGACCAAATTCATATTGCTCCTAAGTCCAGCTCAAATTTGTTAGTAAAGGGAATACTTTATGATAGAGCAAAACTGCAATTAAAAGGTCTTATAAAAATTGAAAAAACAGGCCAAAAAACAAAAGCTTACCAGAAAAACCAAAATATTCTTATGTCAAATGAAGCTTTTGTTGATACTAAGCCTTACCTAGAAATACTTGCTGATGATGTTTTTTGTACGCACGGATCGACCACAGGTAAGCTAGATAAGAATACTCTTTTTTACTTAAACTCAAGAAGTATTAACAAAAAAAAAGCAGAAGATTTGATTCTAAGAGGATTTCTTAATGAAATTTTTAATCTTTTAAAAACTAAAACAACGGAAAAAGAATTTAAAGATATACAAACAGATATAATAAATAAGATATGAAAGTAAAACAGGATTTCCCAATATTTAAGAATAAACCTGGTCTTGTGTATCTTGACTCAACAGCCACCTCTCTAAAACCTAAATCTGTTATCTCAAAAGAGATAGAGTATTATTCAAAATATAGCGCAAATGTTAAAAGGGGAATCTATAACATAGGTGAGCAGGCAACAAAAGAATACGAAGATGCGCGCAAAGTGGTTGCCGAATTTATTAACGCCAAAAGTGAAGAGATTATATTTACTCGGGGAACTACAGAGTCAATAAATCTTATTGCATATGCCCTGGGTCGTCAAATAATTGGTAAAAACGACGAAATATTAACTAGCATAACAGAACATCATTCAAATTTTGTTCCGTGGCAACAATTAGCAGCAGAGAGCGGAGCTGTTTTTAAAGTTCTTGATATAGATGAAAGCGGTGGTTTACAGGCAGATATGAACATACTAAAAAAAATAGTAAACAAAAAAACTAAGATTGCAGCTCTAACCTTAGTATCAAATACTCTTGGAACTATAAATCCAATTAAAAGAATTACTAAAGACCTTAAAGCTCTTAATAAAGATATTATAGTAGTTGTAGATTGTGCTCAAGCGGTTCCGCATATGAGAGTGGATATTAAAAATCTCGGCTGTGATTTTATTGCATTTTCAGGGCATAAAATGTTAGGTCCGACAGGAATTGGTGTTTTATGGGGTAGAAGAGAGCTTCTTGAGAATATGTATCCATTTCAATTTGGTGGAGAGATGATAGATGAAGTAAAAATCAATACAACCACTTATGCGCCGAGTCCAGAAAAATTTGAAGCTGGTACTCCTGCTATTGCCCAAGCAATAGGTCTTGCAGAAGCAATAAGATATTTAAAAAAAATAGGATTAAAAAATATTGAAGAGCACGAAAAACACCTAATCGATTATTCGATTAAACGACTATTAGATAATTTTGGAGACGACATTACTATTTACGGACCTAAAAAATTAACAAAAAGATTGGGGATTGTATCTTTTAACTTAAAGGGTATACACCCGCATGATTTAGCTTCAATTCTTAGTGAGAGTAACGTGTGCGTAAGAGCAGGGAATCATTGTACAATGCCGCTTCATACGCGACTTGGAATTTCCGCCTCATGTAGAGTAAGTTTCTATTTATATAATGAAAAACGAGACGTTGATGAACTTGTTAAAGCCTTACATAGAGCTCAAAAGTTATTATTATGACAGATTTATATAAAGAAAATATACTTCAGCATTATAAAAACCCAAAGAACTTTGGATCTCTTAAAAAGCCGACTTTCACAGGATCATTAAATAATCCTCTTTGTGGTGATACTCTTATTTTAGATATTATGGTAGAGCAGGGTAAAGTATCTGATATTAAGTTTCGAGGTGAAGGATGTGCTATATCAGTAGCATCTTCATCAATACTGTTTGATTATTTAAAAGGTAAAAGCTTAAAGCAAATTGATAAGCTTAGTAAGCCATTTATGGAAAAACTTATTAATGTTAAAATATCAGTTGGTAGGGTAAAATGTCTGATGTTACCTGTTAATGCAATTTTAAAAATTTTAGAAAAAAAATTATGAGTTTAAAAGATCCAAAAAATCCATCAGGTCCTGTAAATATAAAAGGAATGTCAGTAAAGGTTGATAGAGACCTTTGTATTGGAGCAGCTACCTGTATTGCCGTTGCCGCAAAAGCGTTTGATCTTGATACTGAGGCAAAGGCAGTATTTCTTGACTCTGCAGATGAAGAAACAAAAGAAACTATTATTGAGGCTGCAAAATCTTGCCCAACAGCAGCTATTATAATTCATGACGAAAACGGCAAACAAATTTATCCTTGACAGTTAGCAGAGGATAGATTATACTGCTAAATATATGGTATTTACCACAGAAAAATCACTTCCAGTAGTTGCTGTTCGTGAAGGAATTGTGCTTCCAGGAACAGAAAACGTACTAATTTTTGGAAGAAATAAAAGTACGCAGGCTATAAACGAAGCATTAAAACGAGACAAAAAGCTCATTTTAGTAATGCAAAAAACTCCATCTGTTGATAATCCAGCGCTCGAAGAACTATATGATATAGGAACAGTAGTTATGATTAAAAACGTTGTTTACGGTGATAAAGGAGAAATTAATGCGTTAGTAAGAGGAGTAGACAAAGTAAGAATAGAAGATTATTCTAGGGAGGAGCCATATTTTGAAGCTTCATTTAAAACTCTTGCTGAAAAAGTAGTTGATGATGAAGAGACCAGGGGCTTTATAAGATATATATCAACACAAGTAAAAAAAGCAATCAATCTGGGAAAAACAATAGATTTTATTTTTCTTATGAACATTCTTAATGTTCGCTCTCCACAAGACTTCTCTTTTCAAGTAGCAATGGTTTTAGACCTTAGAGAAAAGGAACGACAAGATTTGCTTGAAGAGAATGATGTTAAAAAAAGACTAAAAAAAGAAATCGACTTTATAAACCGTGAAATAAAAGTTTTAGAGATAGAACAAAATATTTCTGCAAAAACTCAAAGAAAGGTTGAGCAAGGAATGAAAGAGTCTATCCTTAGAGAAAAAATGAAAACTATTGAAGAAGAGCTTGGTGGAAAAGGAGAGGATAAAGAGCTTAATGAGTATAAAGTAAAGATTAAAAAAGCTAGAATGCCAAAAGATGTTGAAGAAAAAGCATTTAAAGAATTAAAGAGACTTGTGCAAATGTCTCAATTTAATCCAGAATCTTCA
>JBBEDP010000056.1:2755-25474 GCA_040881235.1 Patescibacteria group bacterium | reverse complement strand
GATAAGTAAAATCCAAGTGTTGGGACTATCGCATTAAGCCAAGGATTTTGTATATCAATAGCTTGTAGATAGAAACCTATTGCAAGATAAGTAAATATCATAAGAAGAGATCTTCTAGTATAGCTCTGCTCCCACTTTTTATCTTTTTCAACCTTTTTGTTTCTATCTTGAATTTCTAATAATTGTTTTTCAAGTTCTTGCAATGTTGTCATAGGATATTTTACCAAAATTGAGGTGGTATAATCTAAACTCTTTATGGTAGAAAGATTGACTTTGGTTACAAGTAACCCAGGTAAAATAAACCAAGTAGAGCTTTTTTTGGGAATTCCGTTTGATGTTGGAGAAATTAAAGATAAAGCAGAAATACAGAGCCTGAGCGTAGCAGAAGTGGTTCGAGACAAAGCTGTTAAAGCTCATAAAGAACTAAGGAAGCCTGTTTTGGTTGAAGACACATCTTTAATATTTAACGCATGGAAAGATTTACCTGGCCCACTAATTGATAGTTTTTTAAAAACAGTTGGAAATGAAGGTATGATACAGATGCTATCAACTTATAAAAATAAGCGTGCTAAAGCAATCTCAGCACTGGCATACTTTGACGGATATGAATTATATGTATTTCAAGCACATGTAAATGGGACTATTGCTGATGAGCCAAAAGGAGATAGAGGCTTTGGTTGGGATTATATTTTTATTCCTTCAGGACATTACATGACAAGAGCGCAAATGAATGATGAAGATTATAACGCAACAAATCCACGACTTGCTGCTCTTGCTCAACTTAAAGACTTGCTAGAAAAAAAAGGGTTTCAATAAAAAGAGCGCTTTCTTAATACTAAGATTTAGACTATAATATAGCTATAAATTGAGTTTGTAACAAAGTACTTACTGCCATTTCTACTTTCTTACATTTTTATCCATTCGTAAATTTTTAACTTAATTATGAAAATAGCATATATTCATGACGAAAACAAAATAAGAACAGGAGCAGATCACATTACAGAATTAATTATAAAAAAATTAAGAGAAAACAATGTTTTTGTAAAGAATGTTTATCCAACGACAAGACTTATTGATTATTCTCACAACATAGAGCTTAAAGGGGTGAGTAATATCTTATTTTTTTATTCTCTACTTGAACAAAAAGATGAAATATTAAAATACGATCTAATTCAGGGGACCACATTTACTCCAATTACTTTTTTATCTTTTAAAATCCCAGTCGTTACGTATTTTGGATCAACATCAGATGGCATACTAACTGCAACACCGAAGACAAAATATTTAAATATAGCGTCTCGTAATATCTTTAGTAAGTTAAAGCAAGATAAAGTGATTTCGATGTTAGACATTAAATCAGTCAAACCAATAAAAGATATTTCAGATATTCAGAATTTTGCAGTGTCAAAATCAACTAGAGTTATTGCAGCGTCAAAAATAGTAAAGCAAGATATAGTCAAATATGGGAAAATTCATCCAAATAAAGTCGTAGTTATTCACAACGCCATAGAAGACTATTGGTTTGATAAGCCAATTGCTAAATTAAGTAAACCTAAATTAATATTCTTAGGTAGAATTGGAGAAGGAATCTTTACCTGGAAAACTAAAGGTCTGGATCGTTTAATTAGAATCTATCAAGCCTTTCCTAAAGCTCATAAGATCTCAATTCTTATGACTAAAAGCAAAAAAATTGGCCCGTGGTTGAATGAAAATATTCCTAATCATCAACTATTAATAAATACCATAAAAAAGGAAATACCAAACGTATTGCATTCAAGCAAAGGAAGTATTTGTTTACTTACTTCAAGATACGAGGGGTTCTCGCTTAGTCTTATTGAAGCAATGTCACAAGGTCTTATACCCATTGCGTTTCCAGTTGGTATTGCGCCGGAAATCATAACAAATGGTAAGAATGGTTATTTAGTTTCCAATATAAAAGAGGCAAAAGTGAGAATAAAACAGATATTAAAAAACGAAAGATTAAGAGAAGATCTATCGTCTGCAGCTTATAAATCTAGTCTAAAATTTAGAGCTGATACACTTGCTAAAAAACTTGTTAGCTTATACGAAAAAATTACAGGAAAAACAGTAGATAGAAAAATAGAAAATGAAAAAGCTTCAGTTGTAAGTCCAAAACCTCACATTGACTTGAATAATTTCATATAATTCTAAAACTTTAGCTATAATACATATACTTATTTAAAGTATATGAAAGACTTAAAAAAAATAATAAACCACTTCAAAAAAACTGACAAGAAAATCTACTCAATAATAAAAGACATGGATTTTGATAAGTGGAAGAAAGTGATTAAGGAAGAAGAGGATTATTTTATTAACTTAACTCGATCAATAATAGGTCAACAATTAAGCGGAAAGGCAACGGCAACGATAATTGGCAGATTTGAAAATTTATTTCCTAAAAAAAAGATTGATGCAAAGTATTTATTAAAATTGTCTGATGAGGTATTACGACGAGTTGGAATGTCATATTCAAAAGCATCCTTTATAAAAGACTTATCCAAGAAATACTTAAATAATGAGGTAGATTTTAAAAACATTAAAAAAATGAGCGATGATGAGGTCATTGTTCATCTCACTAAAGTTAAAGGAATAGGTTCTTGGACCGCAGAGATGTTTTTGATGTTTTCATTAGCTCGGCCAAATATATTTTCATTCAAAGATCTTGGATTAAATCGAGGAATACAAAAATTATATAACTTTAAAAAGTCACCTTCGCAAAAACAGATTGAGAAGATTATTTCAAAATGGGAGCCGTATAAGTCATATGCATGTTTTGCATTATGGGAAAGCCTAGATAATAGATAATTTGATATAATATTTTAGCCCGTTATGACAGTAGAAACAGATAAAAAAACTCTTATTGATAAATTTACACAAAAGGATAGAAGGATTCTTAAGGATAGTGGATTTGTGATAATAAAATCAAAAAGAAGAAATTTGTACGATTTTGAAAAAGAAGGATGGAGATTTGTAACCTTATTCTTAGAAAATAAGAACAAAGTTTTTTTAGATCGATCAAGAGGAGGAGAAATTGCATATGTCCCTACAGGTATCTATCTTCCTGATAGTTATAGACATTCTTCTTATGATGAACAAACTCAATTATTATCTGAGACAGAGTCGAGTTTGAGAGAAGTGGGTTTAACAAATATAAACATTAACTTCCCATCAGTTGCGGATTGTATGGAGGTTGCAGATGTTGAAGCTAAGAAAGGCATTAATATATTTGGATATGAATTTGGATATTTATATACGAGAACGTCTACTGAAAATAGTCCAACGACAACGGTAATAATAGGTTGTGACAATCTTAGTCTTTTTCCAGAAGAGATGAGAAAAGGTACTCCTGAAGGAGAGTTCCGAGGGATACATATATTAGACTATCCGAAAGATAATAATTTGAATTCCGCTCTATTTCTAATACCTGTTATTAGTCCTACGCAATAAATAAGCTTTACAAACATAAATTTTATGAGATAATGTATTTAAGTCTTCAGAAAACTTATTAATATGCTTCGTAATTTTACTATTTCATATATACAAGAGGGGGTGAGTTATTTTGGGAAATAAAAAAGTATTCGTAGGAAGTCTACCATGGTCTGTTAACAATGATTCTTTAAAAGAATTATTCGCAGCTATGGGAGAAATAGTCGACGCAGTAGTTATAACAGATAGAGCAACAGGTAGATCAAGAGGTTTCGGATTCGTTACATTCGCAGATGAAGCTGCAGCTAAAAAAGCAGTAGATGAAATGAATGAAAAAGAAATTGAAGGTAGAAAAATTTTCGTTAATTTTGCTAAAGAGCAAACAGAAAGGAGATAATATTGCCTCATATTCATGAAAAGATTGACTTTGTCTCAACGGCTTTTATAGTCCATAGAGACAAAGTTCTTCTTGTGCATCACAGAATTTTAAAAAAGTGGCTTCCGGTAGGAGGTCATATTGAATTGGATGAAGATCCAATAACTGCCTTATATCGAGAGATAAAAGAAGAAACAGGTCTTGACAGAAAGCATTTAAAAATAATGTCAACTAAACCAAAGTTAAAAAGTAATAGTCAGGAATTTTTATATACTCCTAATTATCTTGATATTCATAAGTTTTCAGACTATCACAAACACATATCCTTAACATATCTAATAAAATCAAGTACCGACAAATTAATACACAACGATAAAGAACATATTGCTATCAAATGGTTTACAAAAGAAGATATAGAATCTGATAAATTAAAGCTATATCCTCAAATAAAATTCCAAGCCTTAGAAGCTATAAAAAAACTTTCAACATAGCTAAACTATCTGATATAATTCACTTTCCATGAACGTATCAGAAATACTAAAAAATTATGATGACGCAAGAAGGTCACAAACTCTGCGCCCAGTAAAGGTAAACTCTCTCTTTACTCTTGAATTTGAATTAATGAACGGTTGGGTTGATTGGCAATCATGGGGTGATACTTCCTCTAAAAAAAATATACACACACTTCTTCAAGAGGTATCAGACGGAGAGGCTACTTTTTGGAGAGATCCTGAGGGAAAGCTGATAAGAAAAGTGTCAAAAGTGGTGATTGATGTTAAATATAGAGATGATAACGGCGTTTCACAAAGACTTTTTGAAGAAGTATATGACGAAGAAAAAGAAGATTGGGTCAAAAGAAGAATAGATCCATCAAAAAAAGGTCTTAGGGAGAAAGTTAAAGCTGGAGAGTCTTCACTAAATGCAGCTCTTCGAGGATTAAAAGAAGAAATGCATATAACAGACTTAACAGAAGAGGAGTTAATAGGATTGGTTCACCTAAACGTTGACGCGAGCCAAAGGTTTTATCAAGATGAGTCAAACAGCTATCGAGGCCTTTTGAGCAATTATCAGTTGGATTTTTTTATCTTTGAACTTCCACCAAGCCGATATGAGGAGGCTTATGAATTTCCAGAAGGTGAAAGTATGAGAAGATTAATATGGCAAGAAGCAGCATAGCGATATTTGGTGGAGGATGTTTTTGGCAAGTTGAGGAAGATTTTCATCATCTTGATGGTATATTAAAAACAGAAGTCGGTTATATGGGTGGGGATTTTAAAAACCCCACATGTGAGGATGTTTGTAGCGGAAATACAGGCCATGCAGAGGTTGTAAAGATTACATTTGACGAAAAAAAACTATCTTTTGGCACACTTCTTGACAAATTTTTTGATAGTCATGATCCTACTCAAAAAAATATGCAAGGACCAGATATTGGAGAACAATACAGATCTGTGATTTTTTATACATCAGAAGCACAAAGGAAGAAAGCACAAGAAAAAATAGAAGATATTAATAACTCTGAAAAATATAATAAAAAAATTGTTACTCAAATTGTTCCTTCTAAAGAATTTTATCTTGCCGAAGATTACCATCAACAATATCTACATAAAAGAGGAATGACCTCATGTCGTTTTACGAGCTCAATATAAAGTTAATTGTGAGTTCGTACTTAATACTTACTATTTGATACTATATACTATTTCTTATGTGCGGAATATATGGAATTGTTAATGATAAAAAAAACCAAGCAGCGCAAACAGTTCTTGAAGGTTTAAAAAAACTAGAATATAGAGGTTATGATTCTTGGGGTGTGGTAATTATTCCTGAAAATGCTAAAGAATTAAAGGTTGATAAACATATTGGTAAAATTGGAGATGCTACGACAAACCTTTCTCAAGGATCAATTGCCCTAGGGCATACTCGTTGGGCAACTCATGGAGGAGTTACAGATAATAACGCACATCCGCATCTTGACTGCACAAAAAAAATAGCCGTTATTCATAATGGAATTGTGGAAAACTATAAGGAAATAAAAGACAAGCTTTTAAAGAACAATCATAAATTTACTTCTGAAACTGACACTGAAGTAATTGCACATTTGATAGAAGATAAATTGAATTCTAAATCAATTAAACAAGCAGTTTTTGAAACTTTTAAAATTTTAAGAGGTTCTAATGCAATTTCTGTTTTGGACCTTAATTCTAATACAATAATAGCATGTCGAAATGGATCTCCATTGGTTGTAGGACTTGGTAAAGATCAATACTTTTTAGCCTCTGACGTTCCTGCTTTTTTAAGTGCAACAAATAAGGTTCATTTCTTAGATGATGGCGAAGCTGTTATTTTAAGCACAGAGGGAGTTGAACTTTTTGATATAGAATCAGAATCAGAAAAAAAGCTAACAACACAAATACTCGATTGGAAAGTTGAAGATGCTGAAAAAGGCGGACACCCATATTTTTTAATTAAAGAAATTTATGAACAGATTAAAACCATACCAAAAACCGCTTCTATTAACGAAAAAACGATTACTCAACTTGCTAGTAAGATTAAATCAGGATATAAAGTAGTTTTGACAGCTTGCGGGACTGCGTCTTATTGTGCGCTCGCGGCAAAATATTTTTTTGCTAAGCATGGAATTGAAGCACAAGCAATTCCGGCCTACGAATTTATACCTTTTTCAAAGTTTATAGACAAAAAAACGATAGTTTTTGCAATTTCTCAGTCTGGCGAAACTGCTGATACTCTAATTGCTGTACGAGAGGCAAAAAAACAAAATGCAGAAATAGTCGCGGTTGTAAACGCACGCGGCTCAACATTAGAAAGATTAGCAGATTCAGTTTTATCAGTTGGAGCTGGACCAGAAATCGCTGTTGTATCAACAAAGGGATTTACATCTCTACTTGCAACATTATATTTATTGACGATGGCTGTCTCTAATCAATATAAAATAGGGTCACAAAAAATTATTAACCTAGGTAAAGTTCTTACAAACTTACTTCAAGCAAAAACATTTCAGTCAAAGATTATTAATCTTGCTAAAAAACTAATGAATGAAGAGCATATGTACTTAATTGGTAAACACCTTAACTATCCAGCAGCACTAGAGTTTGCTTTAAAAATCAAAGAAACTAGTTATATTCATGCTGAGCCTTTTGCAAGTGGAGAACTCAAGCATGGGGTTATCACTTTAATTCAAAAAGGAACTCCTTGTTTTGTACTCGCAACTAACGATGAAGTAAAAGACGAAGTTTTATCAAGCGCAGCCGAACTTAAAGCACGTGGAGGATTAATAATTGGCATTTCTCCTTTTGAAGCATCAGAATTTGATTTTTTAATAAAAACTCCTGATCTTGAAGAGCTAACAATTTTTACAAATATTATTGTTGGTCAACTTTTAGGCTATTACCTTGGTATAGGACGTGGTGTGGATCCTGATAAGCCAAGAAACCTTGCAAAGTCAGTAACAGTAAAATAAGCAAAAAGTTTTTAAAAAACCTCGATACCGAATTTTTTATTCGCAAAGGAGCCCTACCTCTTCGAGGTTCCCCGCTCAAAAAAATTGATACTTCGGTTTTTTGCCTATTTACTTTCTTTAACACGTTTCAGGTTTCACGTTCCAAGTTCCATTTTAAAAAAACCTGGCTACGACCTACTTTCCCCAGCTCCGGTTTGGAGTGAGTATCATCGGCGCTGATCAGTTTCACTTCTCTGTTCGGGATGGGAAGAGGTGTTTCCAGATCGCTCGAGTAACCAGGAGTTCAAATTATAAAACAAGCATTTAATAATATCAATATGGCTTTTCGGGTATAATAAGCCTGATGACAGAACAAGAAAACAAACTACATTATGCTTTTCACTCTTATTGCCTAAAACCAAATATTCGCTTTGAGGGACAACAAGAAGACGAAAAAGTACTATTAGTATTACGACCTCACCCTATAAGTCAACTTTCATGGTTAGTAAACGGACTAATATTATTGATTTTATTATTATTAGTTGATATTGTCTTTTATAATGCATTAACTTTTCAACAGTTTTTAGTGGTAAATTTACTTTCATTAGCTTTTATAGCGGCTTTTTTCTGGTTTAATTTTTTAGGATATTTTTTTAATGTGGGAATAATTACCGATAAAAGACTTATAGATGTTGATTATCACACTGTCTTTTATAAAGATGTATCAGAAGCGATTTACGCAAAAATAGAGGATGTATCTGCAAAAAGTCCAGGAATTTTTGCATCCTTTTTTGATTATGGACATGTCGCCATTCAAACAGCTGGGTCAAATAATAACGTACAATTTGAATCTGTTCCTAAACCAGCGCAAGTCGCTAGTACAATTTCCAATTTAACTGAATAATATGGATTTTTACGGATTTATTGTTGGAGAAGGCTCGACCCATTTTTTAATCAAAACAATTTCGGTAGTTTTTAGTTTTTTATTTCTTATTTATTCCTTGATTATATACCGTCAAACTAACATAATGGTAAAAACTTTAACAGTGAGTAAGGGAAAATTAATTATATTTGTATCATTTTTGCAAGCAATTATAGCTTTATTACTTATATTAATCTCGTTATTTTTAATTTGATTTTATAATGTTTTCCGATAAATTCTCTATTTTTTTGGGATCCGAAACTCAAGGTACATTTACAAGTTTTATTGTTGATTCCGGTTTCTACTTAGTTATTAACCTTGAATCAAGTAAATATATTGGCTCAGGCCATGCGATTTTAAAAGACATATCTGATTCTATAAAATCACAGAGTATAAAAAATCTTGATGACTTTGATAATTATTTAGCTTCTAAATGGAAACAACACAATCTCCCTTCTGATTTTTCATTTGCAGCCGGTATTGCGATAAACAATCTATTTCTTTTAAAAACAAAAGGTAAGGGTCAGATATTTTTAAAAAAAGGAAAGAATTTTGCCAAAATAATAGAAGTAGAAAACAGAGCATCGGGGAATATTAATCAGGATGATTTATTTGTATTTACAATAAGGAGCTTTACGGCATTGATTGGGGGCGAAGAAAAGTTAAGTACGGTATTTGATTATAAAGATCCAAATGAAATTTTAGAGGCGATAACGCCAATATTAAAAAGTAAAAATGACCAAGGAACAATTGCCTTATTTTTAACTTTTGTAAAAAAAGAAGAAGTGATAATCTCAGAAGCAGCTGACAAAAAAATTGAAAATAATGGCGATAAGTTGATTCTAAAAACCAATATGTTTAAAGACAGATTTACGAATTTAAAAGAAACAGTAAGATCTAAGTTTAAAAATAGATTATCTAAAAAGCATACAACAATTATTATTACAGTAATAATATTGATTTTATTAGCTTGGAGCCTTATTTCAGGATATAACAGAAATAATGTAAAAGCGTCAGAGATTATTAGAGAAAAACTAAATCAAGCAGAGGATGTATCAGAAATTAATTTATCAAGAGCAATAGCGCTTATTGCTGAGGCAAAAGACGACCTCAGTGACTTAAAATCTAAATCAAGGAATAAAAATTTACACGAGATTAAAGAACTTGAAAAACTAATAAAGGACTACGAATCAAAAATTATAAAAAGTGAAGATAAGGCTCATGAGGAGTTTTATGATTTCTCTATAGAGAATAAAGATGCTAAAATCCACGAGTTTTATAAATATGAGGACGAAGTTGTTATATTAGATAAAGGAGGTCTAGCCTATATTTTGTCTTTATCAGGTAAATCAATCAATAGTAGAATTTCTGATGATTTAAAAAGTTCGTCTAAAATCGCTATGTATGACAACACAGTCTATTTCTTAAGAAAAGACGGTGTTTATATGATTGGAACAGATGATAAAATCAATAAAATTATAGAAGATGACGATTGGGGGACAATTACAGATATCGCTGTGTTTGCAGGAAATATTTATTTACTTGATACTGAGAAATCAGACATATATAAATATATCCCAATTGAAAGTGGTTTTTCAGAAAGTACAAGTTATTTTAAAAGCGGCCAGAGCATTGGACTTAATAATTCTAATTCTATATCTATTGATGGGTCTTTATTTATAGGATTTCCAGAGAATATCGTCAAATTTACATCAGGATTAAGAGATGGATTTGCTACTACTTATCCAAATGAGAGTTTAAAAATTACAAAAATATATACAGACTCAGGTACAGATAACATATTTGCATGGAGTAAAAATACAGGTGTTGTTTATATACTTTCAAAAACCGGTCGTTATGAGTATCAAATCACATCATCAATTCTTAAAACTGCTTCGGACTTTGTTTTTTTTGAAGGCTCAATCTATGTATCCCAAGGATCAAAGATATATAAAATAGAGCTCGATTAGTATAATGATTTATGAAAAAAATTAATATAAAGTCTATCCATCTTGCCTCACCTCGCGGTTTTTGTGCAGGGGTAGAGAGGGCAGTAGATATTTTAGGTAAAGTTTTGGATAAATATGGACCTCCGGTTTATTCAAGACATGCAATAGTTCACAACAGAAGAGTTGTTGCTGATTTTGAAAAAAAAGGAGCTATTTTTGTTGAGGATATAAACGAAATACCAAACGGATCAAGGGTGGTATTAAGTGCGCATGGAAGTCCACCGGATTTTTACGCTATAGCAAAAAAAAAGAAATTTAAGCTGTATGACGCGATGTGTCCATTAGTCCTAAAAGTCCACCTTGAAGCAAAAAGATATGAGGCTGGTGGTTATTTTATTTTTTATATTGGTCATAAAGGGCATCCTGAACCTGAAGGTGTGATGGGAAATGTGAATAGTGATTCAATCGTACTTCTTGAAACAGAATTTGAGGCCTCAAAAATTGAACCTCCGCAGAAAAATAAGTTAATTGTATTGACTCAGACAACACTTAGTTTTGACGACACCAAAAAAATTATAGAAAGACTTAAAAAAAGATTCTCTCAACTAATTACACCACCTGCTTTTGATATTTGCTATGCTACTCAAAATAGACAAGTTGCTGTAAAAAGTCTTGCAAAGAAAGTAGATATGGTTTTGGTTGTTGGTTCGCCAGCAAGTTCAAATTCAAACAGACTAAGAGAGGTAGCAGAGAAAGAAGGAAAAAAAGCATATATGATAGATGATGTTAGAGCAATTAAGGACTCTTGGTTTGTTGGAGTTTCAAATGTTGGAATATCAGCAGGAGCGTCTTCTCCGGAGCACCTAGTAAATGAAGTTATAAATCATGTCAAGAATAAAAACACAAAAATTTATGAGGAGCATACAATTAAAGAAAAGGTTTATTTTCCAAGACCAAGTAATATAAGCTAAGTCAACTATTTGATTGTAGGAATTTGTATAGGACAAGTTAATCCTATACAGAATTTTTTGTCAAAGATAACCTGCTCAAGCGTCCATATTCCCGATAAGATTACAAAAATTATCACAAGTCCTATTATTGCATTAGTTAGTGTATGGCGTGCCTTTTCAATTTTTTCTTTATCACCGCCAGAGGTAATCCAGTTTATGCTTCCTCTAAGAAGAAATACTAAAGCAATTAATCCAGCTGCTACAAAAAATATTTTAAGTCCGGCAGCTGCAGCAATACCAATTATTGATTCAGGTTCACCACCGAGTCCTTCAATGGGAGGAGTTATTTTTCCGAATAATTCATCTGTCATAATGGTAAGTCTATTCCAAATATTATTTCAATTAATTTTACAATAAGATAGCTAACGATTACCATGATTAATCCTCCAATTGAAAAAGTTATTCTTTTTTTCCCTGTTTGAACTTTTTCGGAATTTCCTCCAGCTGTCATAATAGTTATAGCTCCAATTAAAAGCGTGATAAAAAATATTAGTCCGGCACCGCCAAACAGTAGCGGCATTGCAATATTAATAATATCAGCTAAATTAGCAAATCTTGCAGCTGGGTTTACAGCAGGATCGCTAATATCAAGTTGAGCTAAATACATAGATATAGTATACCGTATACAGTATTTAGTATTCAGTATCAAGTATGCAAAACTTAAATAGACTTTTTGGATTTATAATTTTTGTATTTTGAAATTGTTTAGGATTTATAGATTAGAGTTTATGATATAAGTGTTATAATTATCTTATTGTATGGCTTCAAATATTATTCCTAAACATATTGCTATTATTCCCGATGGAAATAGAAGGTGGGCTAAAAAAAAAGGGCTTCCAACTTTTGAAGGTCATAGGAGAGGTTTTGAGATTATGAGGACTGTTGGTCGAAGAGTAAGAGAACTTGGTATTAAAATTTTAACGGTATGGGCATTCTCAACAGAAAATTGGAATAGATCAGAGGAAGAGATAGAATATTTAATGGATATTTATGAGAGTTGGGTTGATATGCATTTGGCGGAAGCTTTAAGAGATAAAGTCAGAATTATACATATAGGACGCGATGATAGGATTCGGGAATCATTAAGATTAAAGCTCAAAAATGCAGAACAAAAAACAAAAAAATTTGATAAATATTATTTATGCATAGCGCTTGATTATGGTGGAAAAGACGAGATTGTAAGAGCTATTAATTCTATAAAAAAGAATAGTAAGGTAGATGAAAAAGGGTTTGAAAAGTACTTAGATACAAAAGAAGTACCTTTCCCAAATCCTGATCTAGTTATTAGGACAAGCGGCGAATTTAGAACGTCAGGCTTTATGCCATGGCAAACAATCTATTCTGAATATATTATTTTAGAGAAGTATTTTCCAGATTTTACAATAAAGGACTTGGAAGAATGCCTTACTATTTACAGTAAAAGAAAGAGAAGATTTGGTAAGTAAATGAATTGTTATAATTACATAAATGTTTAAGCCAAGCTTTGTAATAAGCAACCGAATATTAAATAACATAGCAAGTATTGAAGCTGCAGAAGAAACTATTAGACACGCTCCACTTCTTCCTTTATGGGAAAAAGAGTTTAAAGATGATGCCGTTGTAAGATCGGTTTATCATGGCACGCATATAGAAGGAAATAAACTAGATATGAGTGAAGCAAAAAACATTCTTCTTGGGAGAGATGTTGTTGGCCGACCTAGAGATATTCAAGAGATTATTAACTATAGAAAGGTAATTGAATTAATTGATGAAGAAGCACGCAGAAAAATTGACAAAATTACAGAGCCTTTAATAAAAAAGCTGCATAGAATTACAACAACTAAAATATTACCGCAAGATCAAGTTGGAGAATATAGAACAAATCAAGTGGTTGTTAAAAATTCCAAAACAGGAGAGATTACATTTAGACCACCTGCCCCTATTCAAATACCATTTATGATGAGAGAGTTTATCTACTGGATTAATCGAGATAATAAAGAGGAAGTACATCCTATTTTAAAAGCAGGAATATCGCATCATCAACTCGTATATATTCATCCTTATATTGATGGGAATGGAAGGGTCGCAAGAGCGTTGGCTACATTGATTTTATTTATTGAAGGATATGACATAAGAAGATTTTTTTCTTTAGAAGAGTACTATGATAGGGACGCTAAATCTTATTATGAAAATCTTCAGAAGGCTTCCAATGGTGATATGACAAGTTGGTTAGAGTACTTTACTTATGGAGCAGCAAAAGAGTTTGATAAGGTAAGAGAAAAAGTTTTAAAATTATCAAGAGATATTAAACTAAAAGAAAGATTTGGAGGACAGCAATTTTTTCTTGCAGAAAGACAAGTAAAAATTATTGAATATATCCAAGAGGTAGGATATCTACAAAACCAAAATTTTTCTTCGCTGTTTCCTGATATCTCAGAAGACTCGGTATTAAGAGATTTGCATGATTTAGCAGATAAAGGCATTGTCAAAAAAGTCGGGAGCACGAAAGCTGCAAGATATGTATTGATTTAATTATATTATGAAATTTAGAGTACTTGCCAAATATATAAAAGAAATTGAAGAAACTTCTTCAAGAAATAAGATAACAGAGCTTTTATCAGCGCTTTTTTTACAACTTCAGAAGGAAGAAATCAAACAAACGATATATCTCTTGCAGGGTAGACTTGTTCCACTGTATGAGTCTAAAGAATTTGGCATGGCGGAAAAGCTTATTATAATTGGCGCTATGAAGGCGCTTAATATAAGTAAAGAAGAGTTTAATAAAGCTTTTAAATCAAAAGGAGATTTAGGTTTGACAGTGGAAAGTTTTAAAAAATCTAAAAGTAAATCAAAATCGGATTTGAGTATAGGGGAAGTTTTTAAAAAATTAAATGAAATAGCAGAGGCAGGGGGTATAGGATCGCAGGAAATTAAAATAGGAATTTTAGCTGAATTAATATCCAATCTTGATACGTTATCTTCAAAATATTTAGTAAGAATTCCAGTAGGAGCTATGAGGTTGGGTTTTTCTGATATGACGATTCTTGATTCGTTGTCTTGGATGATGAAAGGTGATAAGAGTTTAAGACCAATACTGCAACATGCATATCATGTAAGGCCTAATCTTGGTGAGATAGCAGAAAATTTAAAAAATAATAATTTAAATAAGCTTAAGAATATGGAACCTGAAGTTTTTACACCTATCATTATGATGCGAGCAGAAAGAATGTCTTCAGGCGAAGAGATAATTAATCAGATTGGCAAATGTGCGGTAGAGTCTAAGTACGATGGTTTTAGACTTCAAATACATAAAAAAGGAAAAGAAATAAGAATGTATTCTAGAAACTTAGATGATGTCTCACATATGTATCCTGATTTAGCTGAAGCAGCTATAAGTCAAATTACATCAGACGAGGTAATACTTGAGGGTGAAGCAATTGGATTTAATCCAAAAACGCAAGAATATCTACCCTTTCAGGAAACTGTTCAGCGAAAAAGAAAATATGGCATTGCTGAAATGAAAAAATCTATTCCATTGCATTTATTTTTATTTGATCTTTTATATATAAATAATAGGAGCTATATTGATGAGGAATTTTCAAAAAGAAGATTAATGTTGGAAAAGTCGATTAAACTTAAAAAGACGCCAACAGAAAACATTATAAGGCTTGCTCCGCAAACAATAGTAGAAAATGGAAATCAAATTGAAAAACTATTTGACATTGCAGTTAAAAAAAATCTAGAGGGACTGATTGCAAAAAAAATTACCGGAGTGTATAAGCCAGGGGCAAGAGAGTGGAATTGGATTAAGTTTAAAAAAAGCTATTCTTCAAAAATAATTGACACAATTGACTGTTTGATAATGGGTTATGATTTTGGAAAAGGAAAAAGGACTGATTTTGGAATAGGCGCTTTTCTGGTTGGCGTTTATGATAAAAAAAACGACTCTTACGCAACAGTCGCAAAAATAGGGACAGGTTTAACGGATGCCGAATGGAAAGAATTAAAAAAAAGGACAGAAAACAAAAAAGTTTCTAAAAAACCAAACGTTTATAAAACAAATAAACAAGTCGATTGTGATATTTGGATAAAACCTGCTATAGTGGTTGAGATTAAGTCAGACGAAATTACTAAGTCTCCTCTTCATAGTGCTGGGCTTGCTTTACGCTTTCCTCGTTTGGAGCGCTTCAGAGATGATAAATTACCATCTGATACTACGTCATTAGAAGAGTTAAAAAAGCTATATACGCTTTGAATACTTTGCACAAAAAGCTTAGCATTTATGAGAATAAACTGAGACTCAATAGTTTGAGGGAAATGTTTATAATAAGTTTTTATAACTCTTTCAGGATATTCTTTGAAAAAGGATTCTGGCTGATTTTTAATTCTTCTTGCCGAAAAGTAAACCATGAGTTTATTATCATAAATAATGGTTCCCTTTGATTTTGCCACGTGTATTGATAAGTCAATATCTTCATGAAATAGTTTATCATTTAAACACACTTCATTTTTTACCAAATTCCAAGCATCCTTAGAAATTGACATATTTGGTCCACTAAAAGGATACTCCCCAATAAGTTTCTTCATAGTTAAAATATAGAATTTAAAAAAAGGCATTACGTTCTTTAGTCTAAGATCGTAAAATTGTAAAGGGCCTATAAGTCCTGCAATATTTTTGTTTTTCTCAAAATTATATTTTATTTTTTTAATCCAGTTTGGATTAAGAATACAATCAGCATCACATCTTGCTATTATATCTCCTCGCGCTTGGTTATAGCCTTTATTTCTTGCGTAAGATATTCCTTGTTTTGATTCTTTAACTATCTTTACTTTATATTTCTTCGCTATGGAAATAGTTTTATCAGTGCAATTATTATCAACTATAATAATCTCATTTGGTAATTCGGTTTGCTTAGTAAGACTATCTAGGCACTGCCCAATATATTTTTCTTCATTAAACACAGGTATAACTACAGACACTTTCATTTTTATATGGATGAGACTAAACTAATAAAAAGACTACATATATTATAATCAAAGCTAAGAAAGAAAGAAAATCGCTTAGACTCCCTTGTATTATATTGGGAAATATTAAGTCTAAGTCTAATATATTAAACAAATTAATAATTTTTAAATTACCTGTATTTATAGCGTACCAGAAAAGAATTAAAAGGTGAACAGAGGCTGATAACAATATTGTTCTTTTTAGCGCTATAATATACTTGTTTTTTGACACAATAATATTTTATCAAAGATTTTACGTTTAGATCTATTTTAATATGACAACTTTTTTTAGTATTATAATACCGACGTTAAATGAAGAATTATTCTTACCAAGAATACTTACTGATTTAAAAAAACAAAAATCTAAAAACTTTGAAATTATAATAGTGGACGCTAAATCTACAGATAAAACTAAAAAAATTGCAAATAGTTATAAATCTAAATTAAGATTACGAGTCCTTATTTCTAATAAGAAGAATGTTTCTTATCAAAAGAATTTTGGAGCTCAAAAAGCAAAAGGGAGCTATCTCATATTTTTAGATGCCGATTGTAAGTTGAATAAGACCTTTACTCAAAAATTTGAAAAAAACATTATTCAAAAAAAAGGACTTGTTTTTTTTCCATATATAAGTCCAGAGGATAATACCCCACAGACAAAAAAATTGTATCAATTTTTAAATTTTATGATCGATAGGTCACAGATTCTTAAAAATCCATTTAGCTCTGTTGGATGCATGTGTTTAGAAAGAAACTTTTTCAATTTGATAGGTGGCTTTGATGAAAAAATAAAATTTCAAGAAGACTTAGAAATTGCAAAAAAATCAAGATTATGGGGTGTAATAGGAACGCATTTACCAGACGTAAAATTTATTTTTTCCTTTAGAAAAATTAAAAAAGAGGGAAACCTAAAGTCTCTTTATAAACTCATAATTGGAAATGCTTACTATGTCTTAAATAAGAATTTAAATAAGTCGTTTAGCCATGAAATGGGAGGACACATATATGATAAGGATCCTCTAAGGAAAAATAAAATTAAGTTAACAAGAATAGAATTAACAAAAATAAAAAAATACTTTAAAAATGAAATATTAGACACTAAAAGTTGAAAGAATAGGGAAGTGATCGGACTTATTGAAATCATTAATTTTAGTATTTGATACTAACTTTATATTTTTATATAAAACATAATCTAGCTTAAGCTTGATTGTTATACTTTTTAAAATCTTTTTTTCTAGAGTAAAGTTTATATTACTAGTCGCTTCTTTTAACTTGTGCTCAACTATTAAATCCTCAAACCTTTTTCTGCCGTATGGGAAATTAAAGTCACCGGCAATTATTACTGCTTTTTTCTCATTTAAAGCCATATCACCAAATGTATTTTTAATTTGCCTCGTCCTTAATTGATTTGTTGCAAAAGGGCTAAGGTGGATATTATAAAGAGTAAGTTCTTTTTTGGTTTTTTTATGAATAAATTCATTTTTAAGCACGGTTCTCGGATTTCTATTTCCGTGAAGAATAAAAGTAATAATTTGGTATAGATTTGTAGGCAAATTAAAACTATTTGATTTTTTCATAGTAAAAACGCTGGAGTTGTAAAAAGTAGTCACCCCATAAACCGCATTTCTTCTAATAAAACTATTTGAATAGTCTGCGAGTCTGTATCCTAGATTTTGTATAACTTTGAGGTTTTTATCATCAGTACCGATTTCTTGTAAAGAAATAAGATCGGGTTTGTAGGTGTGTATAAGCTCTTTAATTGTTTCCGCAGCCTTATTTAGCATTAAATTGTAAGTTAAAAGTGAAAATTTCATATTTATTGAGTAATTAGGCTTTATTATACAAAAATGTTAAAAATTAGATATAAACATATTATCCACATAAAAATTAAAAAAAAGATAAAGCCTTACAAAAGGCTAAAGAGAGCTGATAATTCTATAGGATAGCTTATAGAATTGGAATATTTTTCTATAGGTCTTGACAACGGTAAAATATCTGTGTATATTTTAATTATGTCTTTTAATAAGTTATTACATGGGTCTAAACTTAGGATTAAGTCTAGATTACAACAAAAGAAGGAAGATTTAATACTGTTTACAGGGGATCAATTTAAAAGACTAAAAAATAAAAATCTAAATTTGCCGATCAAACTCTACCATTTATAGGCTCGTATAAGGGGACAAAAAAAAGAGCATCACTACCGCTCGTATAAGGGGACGACGTGTAGTAATGCCCTTGCGATAAACAATAGCACAACAAAAAAATGTTGTCAAGTATTACCTCATTTAGCCTTATATACTGCTCCAATTTTGTTAGAAGTCTCAAAAATTTTCGTTCCTAAAGAATTAAATTTTTCTTCGTTTAAATTTTTATATTTCTTTTTTTCAAGTCCTGACACTACAATGTACTTGACTTTGTACTTTTTTAATAAGAGTAATGTTGAATTAATGTCGTCTGACTCATAGATTTTTTCAATATCAGGTATTCGTTTACCAACAATATCAGGTGATCCTCTCCACAACCATTCATGTACCCACCACCCTGCAACCGTGGGTAAACCGGTATAAGACGATATTCTTGCAAAATCTGTATATGAATCACCTTGCGCTTCAAGTATAACTGGCTGGTCTTTAATATTTTTATTCAAATAGTTAATTATTTCAAAATCCTCTGACATATCTTTTTTAAGCCATAAAGAACCGTCAAGCTCGACTTCTTTTGTAATTGGATGATAATACGAAGAAAATGAGAAAAAAGGGTAAATCAGAACAAAAAACAGTAGGAAAATAAATATAGCCTTAAATAAAGCCTTTCTTTTTTTTATTAGGCTCACTCTAAAAAAAACATATGTTGAAGCTATTCCCATCATAATAAACACTTGGTATCCAAGCTTAAACATTGTATTTGCTCTAAAATGAACGGGGTATATGTCTTTTACATAAAAAAACTCCGGAATCAGTATAAAAATAGTCGAAATAAGCATTAATAAAAGCGCATAGTTATCAATTTTATTAGTATTTATTAATCCTCCTTGTTTTTTGTCTCTGAGCTTTATAAATATAAAAATTATAAAAGAGGTAATAAAAAATCCCCACAATATAAATAACATCCAGGCAGGTGATGGCTGACAATTTCCAGCCTCAAATATAAAAGGACCAAAATTTTTAATATTTGATAGCGAGGCAGACGGGCAGTTTATTCCTATTTTAGACACAAACGAACTAAAGTTAGAAATAAAAGGATATGAAATTAACATTGCTGAAAATCCAGTAATTAGGAGGCTAAATAAGAATTTTTTGGATACTCCATAAATTGTAAGATAAATACACGCTGCTAAAATAAAATAGATTAATCCGTCAAAGGCATTTGTCATATATAAAATTGCTATCATAAAGCCTGCAAAAATAAAGTAAAGAATATAATTTTTGATATTTTCTGACTTTTTAAGTGCGCTATATATAAGAAAAAACAAGCTAATTGTTAAAAGAACAAACGGAATATCAAGTACATGCCCGTGAAGATCAGCAACAGTAAAAGAATATGATGGAAATTCGTGTATTGTAAAAGGGATAAATCTAGTTGCGTTTGGATACCAATATTTTTCTGGTGTGAATGTAGAAAGTATCTGCCAAAAAGGGATAGGACTCTCATTAGGATAGCCTGAGGTAAAAAGGTATATTGTATGAAGATTTCCACCTAGGTTTACAATTAATGCCCCCAGGAGTCCGTATAGTGCTAGTGTAAATAGTTTTATTTTCTTTAGTTTTAATACATTTTTTTTGAATAAATAAATAAGATTTAAACATATTGAAAAAACAGAGGTCATAGAAAGCCCAAAAATAGTTGCCAAAGAAAGGTTATAGCCTATTGACGCTTTAATTCCACTTAATTTAATTAGTAGTGCAGACCATAAATGCCCGAAATAATAATAATTAACCGCATATCCAGACAGATTAGTAGAGTCGGAAGAAAGCCACATATCTAGCGGTGGAAAATAATTAGAGCGCAGTATTGAGTTAATAATTCCAAAGTCCATGAATTTTTCTAATCCATGTATATCTGGTCGTTGACCTCGGATAAAAGCCAAAAATATAAAAGAGACAATAAAAAGAGCTTCCTCAAATACAATTATTCTTTTGGGCCAACTGCTCGAACGTTTAGCCCATGAGGTTAAAAAGATTAGGGAGATAAATAAAATTACTGCCGCAGCAGATGATATAAATGAAATATTAAATACAGGAATTTTTAAGGAACCGAACACGAAAACGATATAAGATAATAGAAGTATTGCAATTGTTTTAGAAAAGGCATATCCCTTATCTATGAAACTGGAAAATAGTCTTTTTGTTAAGGGAAAGAACAATAACCCGAGAATAAAAACTAAAAAATACCAAGAGAATGTAGGAAAAAGCCAGTCCATAACTATAGATTATATCTGTTTTTTGCTATAATCCAATTAATAAAAAGATGGATAAAATATTTGACCACAGTAAACTCGAAGATAAGATATACGCTTTTTGGGAAAATAAGGAAATATTCAAAGCTAAAGTTGATTCTAAAAAAAAGCCTTTTTCAATAATACTACCTCCTCCAAATGCAAACGGGAGGCTCCATATGGGACATGCAATGTTTGTCTATGAGGATTTAATGATTAGATTCAATAAGATGAATGGAATGGAAACTCTTTGGCTTCCGGGTTTTGATCACGCGGGTATCGAGACTCAATTTGTATTTGAGAAGCAACTTAAAAAAAAGGGGAAAAGTAGATTTGATTATCAAAGAGATGATTTATATAAGGCAATATTTGAATTCACACAAGAAAATATGCCTAATATAAAGTCTCAACTTCGTAGACTTGGCTTTGCTCTAGATTGGAGTCGTGAGAAATTTACTATGGATGAAGATATAGTGAATATTGTTTATGAAACATTTAAGAAACTTTATGATAAAGATTTATTATATAGAGACAAAAAACTTGTCAATTACTGCATTAAGGACGGCACTTCTTTTTCAGATTTAGAGGTTGAAGACAAAGAAATTGTTGGAAAGCTATATTTTGTAAAATTTCCACTTGAGGTTGGAGGATTCATTACTGTTGCAACAACAAGACCAGAAACAATTCTTGGGGACGCCGCTGTTGCGGTTAACCCAAAAGATAAAAAATATAAAGATTTAATAGGGAAGCTGGTAATTCTTCCGATTACAAATAGAAAAGTTCCGATAATTGCAGATGACATGGTTGATATGAAATTTGGTACTGGTGCAGTAAAGATTACTCCAAGTCATGATTTTGAAGATTTTGAAACTGCAAAAAGGCATGGTATAAAATTTCCAGCAGTTATAGGATTTGACGGTAAGATAATAGGAACAAATACAGAGTTTGATAATTTGAGAATTTTTAGCGCTAGAGAACGAATAATAAAAAAGCTTAATGATATGGGTTTAATAGAAAAAGTCAAAGACCACACGATGGTACAAAAGATTTGTTATAAATGCGGATCAGTATTAGAACCACTTCCTTTGAAGCAGTGGTTTATTAGGACAAAGCCACTAGTAAAAAACGCTTTAAAGCTAATAGAAGATAATAAAATTGACATAAAACCAAAAAGATTCAAGAAGACTCTAGTTCAAATTCTTGAAAATTTTATTGATTGGAATATATCACGACAAATAGTATGGGGGATTAGAATACCGGCCTGGAAGTGTACTTTCCCGGAAAGTAATAAAAAGATGGGTTTTCATGAAGATGTTGTTCCTCAAGTATTTAAGGGTAAAACAAAAACATATAGGATTCGAGACCATAAGTTAAAAGTGGGCGATAAGGTTGCTTTTGAAAACAGTCATAAACATGAGATCTTTGGTTACGGATCCATTACTAATATTCGAAAGGTAGTAATTGGGGATATTGATCTGCAGGATAAGACTCATTTTGCAGTTTATGACTCATATGAGGATCTTATAAAAGCATTTAAAAAGCATAGCCCACAGGAAGATATCACAAAAAAAACAAATGCTTTTCTTTACGAATATGCCTTTGAAGATATTAAGGATTCGGGATTAGGGTGCGGAAAGTGGATAGTGGATATTAAAAAACCAGCAATATGTACAAATTGTGGCTCTTCAAATCTAATACAAGATACTGACACTTTTGATACATGGTTTTCGTCTTCACAATGGCCTTTTGCAACGCTAAAAACTCAAGGTAAAGATTTTTATAACTACTTTTATCCAACTACAGTAATGGAAACAGGCTATGAGATACTACGAGCATGGGTTGCTAGAATGATTATGCTTGGGTTTTTTGTGACTGAAAAACAGCAATTTAATACAATCTATCTTCATGGAATGGTAAGAGACGGTAAAGGACAGAAAATGAGCAAAAGCAAAGGTAATGTGATAGACCCACTTGAAAAAATAGATAAATATGGAGCAGATGCTGTTAGAGCGTCATTAATTTTTAATACAAAAGAAGGGGCCGATATATCTCTATCTGACGCAAAAATTCAAGGTATGAGAAATTTTGCCAATAAGGTGTGGAACATAGGCAGATTCATACATATGAATCTGCAAACTCGAAA
>JBBEDP010000056.1:0-2655 GCA_040881235.1 Patescibacteria group bacterium | reverse complement strand
ATAAGTTCGCCTTTGCTTTTGATGAGGTGTATGAATTTTTATGGCACAGGTTTGCAGATTATTATTTAGAGAACTTGAAAGAATCCCTTGAGGATGATAATATTAAGGCTAAAGAATTATTATTTAAGGTATATATAGAAAACTTAAAATTTCTTCATCCCTTTATTCCTTTTGTGACAGAAGCTGTATGGAAAGCGTTTAATGGAGAGGATGCGAGTATAATGAATGAGCGCTATATATCATAATCTATGAAAAGAACATATCAACCAAAAAAAAAGAAAAGAAAAAAAAGATACGGATTCTTGATTAAAATGAAATCAGTTGGCGGAAGAAAGATTTTAAAAAGACGAAGAAAAAAAGGTAGAAAAAAGCTAAGCGTATAAAAATTTATGATAAAACAAGGATTTTTTAATTCAATATTTGTAATACCGATTCTTAATATATTAGTATTGTTTTATTCTGCTTTGGTATTTATAAAACTTCCCTATGCTTTTGGATTTTCAATAATAGCCCTGACAGTATTAATCCGATTTTTACTTCAACCTTTTTTCAATCAACAAATGCAGACTGCCAGAAAGATGCAGGATATAAAGCCAGAAATGGATGCAATAGTAAAGAAATATAAAGGTGATAAAAAAGCTCTCCAACAAGCTCAATTAAAACTTTATCAACAAGCAGGAATAAATCCAGCAGCAGGATGCCTTTTTATGGTAGTTCAAATTCCAGTGTTTATCGCTTTGTATCAGGCTCTTTTGTTATTTTTGCAAAACGGTAATTCCGCAAAAGTTATAACAGACATTAACAACGTGTTGTATTTTCCAGCAATTCATATCAGCTCAATTGACCCAAATTTTTTTGGTCTTAATCTCGCTATATCTCCAAGTACTGCTGGAAACCCAGTATATTATTTAGTCCCTGCAGTAACAGCGATTTTACAATATTATCAAGTTAAGGTTTCTACACCTCCTCAATCTACAACCCCAGTTGTTGATAAAAAGGGAGGAACGCAAGCAGACTTTCAAAAAGCTATGACTACACAAATGAAGTATGTATTCCCGCTTTTAATTGCGTGGTTTGCATATACGCTTCCTGTGGGACTTTCACTGTATTGGAATGTGTTTTCTCTCTTTAGTATAATTCAATATCGAAATTTAAATAAAGAAAAGAAATAAACAAATGAACAAAGCAGAGGTAATAAAAAAGGAAGCTATTGATCTACTTTCAAAAATCACAGACAAGCCTGATGTTGAAGTTATTGATGAGAATGGAGCGTTTATGGTCGTCATTAAGACAGAAGAAGATGCTCCGGTTGTGATTGGACGCCACGGCGAGACAATAAAATCTATCCAAAAACTTCTAGAGGTAATTCTTTATAAAAAGTTTGGAGAATCTGTTGAGGTTTTGGTTAATGTTAACGATTATAGAGAAAAGCAAAAAGAAAGAATCCAGGAAATAGCAGATAGTTATGCGGCAAAAGCAAAAGAAACAGGAGAGCAATCATTTATTAAAGGATTTTCATCATATGAAAGAAAGCTTGCTCATGAATATATAACAGAAACCTACCCGGATCTTACTACTTTTTCAGAGGGAGAAGGCCGAGAGAGAATGCTGATAATAGAAAAGAAAGAAGGAAATTCTAAATCTTAAATCTTAATCTCCAAACGATCCCATACGTCATTCCCGCGGAAGCGGGAATCTGCAGATCCTGAATCTAGTTCAGGATGACAGTTAGCTCGTTTTAAATTTAAAACAACTATGTCATCCTGGAGCGAACGAAGTGAGCGATAGGATCTTAAACCAGTAGATTCTATCAGTCGCTGGCGCTCCTTCCAGAATGACGTTTATTATTTTTTTGTTCTGTCAGTCGCTTATAATCCACAACTTTGAGGCTAAAAGTACCTGATTTGGTATAATATAACTATATTCTGATACTGCATATTAAATTCTTAATACTGCATACTGAATACTGTATCCTCCATACTAATCTAATACAATCTTCTTTGGTACCCAAAAAGGTACTTTAGTTACAAGTTTATTGCTATACTAAAAATATGATAGACGATCCAGAAACACCAACAGTAGGGACAGGAGAAGGGCAAGAACAACCCCAACATGATGATCATGGTCAAAGACAAGAAGAGCGAGAGTCTCAAGACAATCAAATATTAGCAAATCAAAGATCTCAGGAGCTTTTAAACGCGATTTCTGATGCAGTAGAAGAAAACCCAGAAGTAACAAAATGGTCTTCAGAATTTGTTTCGAACTGGCATCAATATTTCAGAGATAGATTTCAGGCAAAACACGCAAGAGTTCTTAATGCTCTTCACTCTGTGGAGGCGTATGACGAATATATAGGTATAAAAAAAGTAGAATTATTGAAAAAGCAAGGCAAGAAAGCGGCGGATATAGCTGTTAATGAAAATACGAAAAAGATTTTTTATAAAGACCTATCTGCTGATATTGAGCGAGATATTGTTCTTACAATAAGCGAACTCTATATTAGAGTTGATGAAGCAAGCCCAGACGAGACTTTTGAAGAAATTATACAAGCGGATTTTATGCAGTCAATTAGGGTAAATTATGATCGTATACTTAATAAGCTAAATCTTTTGAAAAAAAATATTGCAGCTCAAGGTCATCAAGATAGACTTCCAG
>JBBEDP010000055.1:0-3983 GCA_040881235.1 Patescibacteria group bacterium | reverse complement strand
TGTCGGGAATTACGGGGTAATCAAATTTAGCCTCTTCGAATGCAGTATCAAATGCTTAAGTAAGTATCACTGGTCCTTTTTCAGTGACTGCAACTGTCTGTTCAAAGCATGCAGATAGGCTATCATCGCTTGTTTTGATTGACCAATCATCCTCCTTCTCAAGCTCAACATTTTTATTACCCATCATATAAATTACTTCAATAGCTATAACCATTCCTGCCTTTATAATAGGCGTTTTTTCAATTTTTCCTTGCAATATTCCAGGAATTAATGGATCCTCATGAAGTTTGTGACCTATTCCATGCCCAACTAAAGTATCAGAAACACTATAACCCTTGCCTTCCACACCATCCTGTATCGTCTTTGAAATATGGCCTATATGATTACCCACTCTCGCCTGCTTTATAGCCTTATCAATTGTGTCCCTTCCCGCATTAAGAAACTTTTCAACCTCACTTGCCCCTAACGTAGTCCCGAGCCTGTTGAGGGACGAAGTGGGGCCAACTATAAAGCTTGTTGCAAAATCTGTATGATAGCCTTTTAAATAAAGACCAATGTCAACGGTCAATAAATCACCATCTAAAAGCTTTCTATCTGAAGGTGGCGTGTGTACAATCTGTTCGTTTACTGGTATGCATATAGCCCACTCATAATCATCTACTTTTTTAAATCCTGGTTCGCCTCCTTCCGCTATTATCAACTGTTCAGCTTTTTTATTTATTTGATTTGTTGTAATACCTGGTTTTATAAAAGTTTTTAAGTCTTTTACTACTCTTCTCAGCCTTTTACCGGCGTCTGCCATTATGGCGATTTCCTCATTAGATTTTAGATTGATCAAAATGACTTATGAATAATATATAACTCTGTAGACGTGCTCTAATTTATCGTGGAGGTCTTCCTTTGAAAAGTTATTTTTTACAGTAAAATCCGCGTATGCGATTGTCGGACCCATGTTTGTTTCTATAAGCTCATTAAGATCTCTCTCTTTACCATATAAAGTAGATCTTGTTTTTCTTGACTTGATTCTCTTATACCTTAAGTTTTTATCTGCATTTAAGGCTAAAATGTAAATTTTTACTGAAGGTAACTTACTCTTTAATAATAAATACTCTTCCCAAGATCTCATGCCATCAATTACAACTGTCATATTTTCATCAAGCGCTTTTTTAATTTTATTTAAATTTAAAAAAGCAAAACCTTCAATGCCATGCTTTTCTCTTATTTCATTTCGTAATTTTCTATGGACTTCTTCAGTATGAGGCAGTTTTTGCTCATCTATTTTTTCATTTAAAATATCTCCAAAGGATATTACTGGGAGTTTTTTAGTTCTGAAGAAATCTGCTGACTCTGTCTTACCAGATCCATGTAATCCCACTATAGCAATTATTGATTTACTATCTTTTTTCCAATCCTTTACTTTGTTTTTAACAATTTTCTTACCAAGACTAATTAAAATATCTTTGTTTACAGACTTTATGTCCTTTGTACCATCTATGGTTATTAATTTACCATTATTTTCATAATATTTAATAACTTTAGATGTATTTTTGTGAAATAATTCAATTCTTTTTCTTAAAGCATCAAGAGTGTCATCATCTCTTTTTTCAGTTGTAACCCTGTGCGATAATCTCCATAATGCTTCTCTGTCTGGCACATCAAGAAGTAATACCTTATCTACGTTGTTGCTAAATTTCTTTGCTTGTTCAGCAGTCCTTGGAAAACCGTCTAAGATATATCCTTTTCTATATTCTGTTCTTGAAAGGTAGGTATTTACAATTTCGATTGTCTTCTCGTCTGGTATTAAAAGTCCAGATGTCATAACAAGCTTTACAAAAGCGCCAAGCTTTGTTTTCTTTTTTGCTATTTCTCTAAAAATATGACCTGTTGAGAGGTAAGGTATTCCGAGTTGCTTTGAAAGTAAATTCCCTTGCGTTGATTTTCCTGAACCTTGAATTCCAATTAATACTAATTTCATAGTTTCTTTTTTTCTTTGTGAAGAGTACGCTTCCTACAACTATTACAATACTTTTTGAGCTTTAAGGGCTCTTGAGTATTTACTTTACTTTTTTCGGTAATATAATTTTGTTTGCCACAAACCTCGCAAACCAACCCCACTAATATTCTTGATCCTTTTTTTGCCATATTTTAATTAATTATTAAATTATTGTGTAAATCTGTCGTAACTTTTCATAACTAATTGTGCTTCAATCTTCTTAAATGTTTCTAAAATAACAGAAACAACAATCAGTATTCCAGTTCCTCCAATTATCAAATTTTGTAATCCTGTAATTTGTGACATTATTGCAGGAAGAATAGCTATTATACCTAAAAATACAGCTCCTACTGCAGTAATTCTATAAAGAATTTTTTCCAAATACAGTTTCGTTGTTACACCAGGCCTTATACCTGGAATAAATCCTCCGTTTTTTTGAACCTCTTCAGAAATTTTTTGAGGATTGAAAACTACAAGGGTATAAAAGAAAGTAAATCCAATAACAAGTAAGAAGTAGAAAAAATTGTAGAAAAAACCGTTTGGGTCAAACATTCTTACTAAAAATGCAGCTACATTTGCGACACCTGCGTTATTTGCGTTTATAAGAAAATTACCAATAAGCTGAGGGAAAAGTACAAAAGAAACTGCAAAAATAATTGGGATAACGCCTGCTTGATTTAGTTTTAGTGGCAAATAATTACTAGCAGCCTGATAAACCCTGTTTCCACGAATTCTTCTTGCATAAAAAACAGGAATCCTTCTAATTGCTTCATTTACAAATACAACAGATGCAATAACCAATACTGATAACAATACAAAAACTCCAACATTAATTAAGGTTTCCGTATTTATCACGCCTATGGTTTGACCAAGCACTACTGGAAGCCTAGATACAATACCCACAAATATCAAAATTGAGATTCCATTTCCCAATCCATACTCTGTAATAAGCTCTCCAAACCATATTAAAATAAATGAGCCTGCAACTAAAGTTGTTATAAATGTAAAAAATTCTATAGCAGTTAATGTCCCTATTATCGCCTGATTTTGCAATAAAAAGTAAATACCTACCGCTTGTACTATTGTTAAAGGCAGAGTCAAAAGTCTAGTATATTGGTTAATCTTTTTTCTGCCGTACTCTCCTTCTTTTGCTAGTTGCTCAAATTTTGGAACAATAGCTGTCAAAAGCTGAAAGATAATAGATGCATTAATATATGGATTTAAACCAAGCGCCATGACCGAAAAATTAATAAGCGTTCCACCTGAGAAAATATCAAGTAGGGATAAGAATTGGTTTTCGGAAAATAATACTCTTAATTTCTCCAAATCAATAGTTGGTACTGGTAGAAAAACAAATACTCTAAATACAAATAAAATAAAAAGTGTAAAAAAAAGTTTTCTTTTAAGGGATTTATCGCTAAATAAAAGTTTTACCTTTTCTGCAATTTCTTTCATTTATCTTTGTATGATCCGCCAGCACTTGTAATAGCAGAAGCTGCTGCTTTTGATGCTTTAATTTCAAGTTTTATTTTTTTTGTTACTTTTCCTGATGATAATACCTTTATATTTGCGTTGATATCTTTTTTTTCTAAAAGCCCTGATTCTATAAGTGCTTTTTTATCAACTGTTTGTCCACTTTTAAAAATATTTAAATCGTCAAGCGAAAAATTTATAGTTTTTACTTTAGACTTATTCCTGCCTTTTCCTCTAAGCAAAGGGTACTTCTTACTAATTTTTGCCTGTCCACCTTCAAAATGAAGAGGTATTTTTTCTCTTGCTTTTTGATGCCTTTTGGTACCTCTGCTTGATTTATTTCCCTTACCGCTGCCTGCGCCTCGCCCTAATCTTTTTGCTTTCTTATGAAGTATTTTAGGTAATTTAGATAACATATTTATTTTTTACTTTTATCAAGTTTTAAAGGCTTTAGTTCGCTTAGTGCTTTAAATATCGCATATGTATTTACAATCTTGTTTTTAGATTTAAGTATTTT
>JBBEDP010000054.1:0-3997 GCA_040881235.1 Patescibacteria group bacterium | reverse complement strand
CTAGATTCCAAAGATGTTTCTGTTATTGTTGAAGACATTGGATGGAGCGATGTTGGAGCGTGGGAAGCATTAAAAGAAGCTTTAGAAACCAAAAAAGCAGATAACATAATTAATGGAGAAGTAATGCTTAAAGATTCAACGGATAATCTAGTGTACAACTATGACAGCAATAAACTTATTGTTGGAATTGATTTAAATGATATGCTTGTGGTTAACTCCGGTGACGTGCTATTAGTCACTAAAAAGAAATCTGTATCAAAGATTAAAAGTTTGGTGGAAAGTTTTCATGGAACAGAGCACGAAAAACTTACTTAATTATTATGTTTAGTTTTTCATCCCCGTTTTCTGGACAAGGTTATGAAAAATTTACTAAAAGACTTATAGATATTTGCGTGGCTATTTTATTAATAATATTTTTTTTTCCAGTATCTTTTATCACCGCTCTTCTTATAAAATTAGATTCTGAGGGAGCAATATTTGCAGATGTTCCTGAAAGAATAGGACAACGGGGTAAAAAATTTAAAATGTATAAGTTCAGATCTATGATTAATAATGCTCATTCCTTACTTCGAACAGATCCTAGATTTAACAAGCTTTATAAGGAGTATAAAAAGGGTAGCTATAAACTTAAAAGTGATCCTCGCATAACAACGGTTGGCAAAATTATAAGAAAGCATTCTATAGACGAAATCCCACAACTAATAAATGTTTTGATTGGAGAAATGAGCATTGTAGGACCGCGAGCATATTACCCAGACGAACTTCAAAACCAGCAGAACAAATACCCAAAGACTAAAGGCCTGGTAAAAAAAGTTTTATCTGTTAAACCAGGAATCACTGGATTATGGCAAGTTTCTGGTAGGTCAGAGATAAACTTTGACAAAAGGATTGCACTTGATGCAAAATATGTGGATAATATGTCGTTATGGAAAGATTTGGTTATAATGCTAAGGACACCTTGGGTAATGATAACTGGCAGGGGAGCAATCTAAAACCTATGAAAAGAAAATTTTTATTCAAAAAAGGTAAGCATAATTTGGCACTTCTTTTACTTTTTATCGTCTTCTTATATTTTTTTCTTATTGGTCCAATATTAGGAGTAAGAGGTAAAGTAAAGGTATTGAGCGCTTCAGCAGCTCAGATGAAGCAATCTTTTTCTGAAAATGATATTGACAAGCTTGATAAAAGCGTTGCAGATTTTTCTAAAAAATATGAAGACCTTAGGAAATCAGCAAAACGACTTTATTGGACCTCATTTATTCCTTATGGCTCTGATTTTAAAAATGTAATAGAAGGTGGACACTATGCTGTTCAAGCCATAGCTAAGACTGTAGAATCTATTAAACCACACGCTGAGCTTATAGGATTTACAAAAGGAGAATCCTCTTTTGTAGAAAAATCCGCTGAAGACAGACTTCAAACAGCAATTTTAGCTCTTGATAAAATGCTTGTTAATTATGATGATATTGCAAAGAATCTAGAAGAAGCAGATAATAGAATAAGCGAAATAGACCCAAACAGATATCCCAAGAAGTTCGGAAAAACAGAAGTCAGAGCCACTATCGCAAACTATAAAAATCAATTTATTGGCGCAACTAATCTTTTTGTAAACGCTTCACCATTAATAAAAAGACTCCCAGAAATTTTTGGCAAAGATGAAGAAAAAACCTATCTGATACTTTTTCAAAATGATAAAGAAAGAAGAGCAACTGGTGGATTTTTGACTTCATTTGCGATTTTTAAAATGAACAACGGTAAACTCACTGTTGAAAGAAGCGATGATATATATAATTTAGATATATCTATACCACACCCTCCGGCACCTGATGAAATTCTTACATATCATAAAGGAGTTAATAGATTTTATATAAGAGATAGTAATCTTTCACCTGATTTTGTTGAATCTATGAAATTGTTTAATAGCTTATACAAAAACAGTTCGCAAGCTGTTGAGTATGATGGAGTAATTGCTCTGGATTCTAAAGTACTCGTTGATATGTTAAAAATTTACGGTGATACTGAAGCAGGAGGAGTTTTATTCTCTGCTGATGAAGATGAAAGATGTGATTGCCCTCAAGTTATATACACTTTATTTGATATTGTTGATCGCCCTGTTAATTATATAAAGGAAGATAGAAAAGGCATATTGGGACAACTTATGTTTGTGCTACTTCAAAAGGCTTTAGGCTTTTCTCCTTCTAAATATTGGGGAACACTTTCTCAAACTATGTATAGAAATCTCGAAGAAAAACATATCTTATTAAATTTTGTTGACAAGGATCTACAAAGCGCTGCTGAAAGAATTAATTTTGCGGGCCGCATAACACAGTTTGAAGGAGACTATCTACATGTTAATAATGTCAATTTTGCAGGAGCAAAATCAAATCTTTTTGTTCAAGAATCAATTGAAACAAATACAACTAAAAAGTCTGGCAAAATAATGAGAGAGGTTAAGGTAACATTTAAGAATCCATACCCACACTCTGATTGTAATTTGGAACGAGGAGGCTTGTGTTTAAATGCTACTTTAAGAAATTGGATAAGAGTATATGTGCCAGAAGGTTCAGAGCTAATAGAATTTAAGGGTTCAGAGAAAAAGGTTCAGACTTATGACGAGCTTGGAAAGACTGTATTTGAAGGATTCTTAACAGTGCAACCTCTAGGTCAGTCTGAAGTAACTGTCACCTATTCTCTGCCAGAAAATATAGACGCAAATGAATATAGAATTATGATACAAAAACAGCCAGGTCAACAAACGCAAAAACTTACAGTAAACATACTAAATAAAAAGATATTCAACAATATCTTTGACGTAGATAAAATCTACAAGGCTAACCTATAAACTTATGTCACATAAGTTTAAAACTCAAGGAATAGTTCTAAAAAAAAACGAGTTATTAAATTTAGATAACTTAGTCACTATCTTCACTTTAGACTTGGGTAAAATCGTATGCGTCGCTAAGGGGATAAAAAAATTAAATAGTAGAAGAGCGCCACATATACAAACTGGGAATTTAATTGATGTTGGATTAAGTAGTAAGCACGATAGATATTACCTTCAAGAATCTAATATTATCTCTGGCTTTTCAAGCTTAAAAAAGAATGCAAAAAAAATGTCAATGGCATATTATTTTTTTTTGTTAATCGATAAGTTACTTCCTGAAAATGAACCAGAGCATGAAATATATAATACAACTCTAAATTTCTTAATTGAACTATCAAAAACTACAAGTGTTGATAACTCTCTACTTGAAAAGTATGTAAACAACATGCTCATTAAATTAGGGTATGTTCAAGGTAAAAAGAAACTTGAAGAACTTCACTCTATAGTTGAGGATTTGCTAGGCGAAAAAGTACGCTTTTTTGTTATATAATCTTTGAATGGAACAAATAATCGCCCTATGCAAGAGACGCGGATTCATTTATCCCTCTTCTGAGATATACGGCGGCATTGCAGGTTTTTGGGACTATGGACCACTGGGTACCGAACTCAAAAAAAATATTAAGGAGCAGTGGTGGAAGGATATAGTCCAAAAAAGAGAAGATATTGTTGGGATTGACGCATCAATAGTCATGAATCCAAAAGTATGGGAAGCATCAGGCCACATCGAAGCATTCACTGATCCACTTGTAGAATGCAAAGTTTGTAATAAAAGATTTAGATATGATCATTTTCAAGAAATTTTATGTAAAGGTAATAAACCTCATGAAAAAAATAACTTAACCGAACCTAAAGTTTTTAATTTATTGACAGAAGTGTATTTGGGAGTTACCGAACCAAAACAAAAAGCCTATCTTAGAGGTGAAATTACACAAGGAGCATTTGTAAATTTTGCAAATATTGTTGATTCTTCAAGAGTAAAATTACCGTTTGGTATAGCGCAAATAGGCAAGGCATTTAGAAATGAGATTACTCCTGGAAACTTTACCTTTAGATCTCGTGAGTTTGAACAAATGGAAGTTGAGTTTTTTATAATTCCTGATGAAAAAGAGGCAA
>JBBEDP010000053.1:0-4019 GCA_040881235.1 Patescibacteria group bacterium | reverse complement strand
CTGAATAAATTCATGAATGTTTTCATAATTATCGTTTTTTGGAGTCAAAACATATCTTCCATCATAGCTTGAAAATTCGGGCGTAAAAAATAAATCGTTTGGAATTGTTTTTTTAACAACCTCTAAATTTCTTTTTAGTAAGATATTTTTTAACAATGCAGCAGCCTGCTGATTTGAAATATCTCTTTCAATTAAGTTGTCAATATGATTATAAAAATCTTTATTCTTGTCTATACTGAAAATACTAAAATTACTTATAACTTTATTTTTAATTGATTCTGCTATTATCTGCTGCCTTTTGATTCTGGCAAAATCATTACCTTCTGCTCCAATTGCATTTCTCGATCTTATAAATTTTAGAGCAGTATCTCCATCCATTTCAACAATTCCGGAATCAAAACTTACAGTTTCATATCTGCATAAATATTCTTCATCATTTCCACCACAATTATCAGCTTCTTTGCCTTTTATTGGGTATTTTTTGTCAGTAAAGGCGCGCTCAACATCAATTTCTATTACTCCAAAATAATCTACAATTTGCTTAAAATCATCAAAAGACAATACTATCCCATACTGAATAGGAACTCCTACTATAGCGCCTACTTCAGCTTTTGATAGAATGAGGCCACCTCCTTCTTTAATTGCCTCACCGTACGTATACGCAGTATTTACCTTATCTTTAAGTGAATTACTCCATATATCTCTTGGAATACCAAATAATACAGCCTTATTGGTATCAAAATTATAATTTATATAAACTATCGAATCAGATAACTGCGGACCTTCATAAGTTGATCCTGGCATCCCGAGAATTAAAAAATTAACACTGTTATTTACTATTCTTAAATCTCCATTAGTAAAAACACCCTTAAAAACCGAAATATCAAGCGTTTTATTTGCAAATGACCAAAGTCTAAATGATATTACTAAAGTAACAATGAACACAAAAATTAGGCTAAGTTTTAAGAGTTTCATAATTTAGAGGCTATCTGGATGAAAGATTCAGGATCTTTTGAAGCAGTTCCAACCAAAAACCCATGTATTTCCGATGAATTTGAATATTCTTGTACGTTTTCTGGACTTACACTTCCACCATATATAAAAATCGAATTTAACTTTGGGCTGATTTTAGCTTTTGAGATTAATACATCTTTTAGGCTTTCATTTTTTCCCGTACCAATAGCATATACTGGCTCATACGCTATAAAACGAGCTTCTTTTGGTATTAAGTCTTTTTCATCCCTTACACATAAAATAGGCTCAATAGAGTAATCTTTTAAAATTGCAATTTTCTGATCAATTATATTATCTGTCTCCTTTAGGTATTTTCTTCTCTCACTATGCCCTACAATCGAATATTCGATTAGATCTTTTAAATTTTGAGCACTTACTTCACCAGTATAATTTCCTTGTTCAAAAAAAGATACATCCTGAGCACCAATGTTTATATTTTTATGACCAAAAATATTTTCTTTAAGAGTGCTAAGCAGGTGAATTGAAGGACAAATAATAATTTTTAGGTCGTCACTGTCTAAACTATTTTTAACTTGTGTATTCTTTTTAAGGAGACTATTAAATTCAACAACCCAGTTAATCGCTTCTTGTATATTTTTTGTCGATTTCCAGTTAGCAATTAAATACTTCATAATTAAACTCTAAATCCTAATCTCTAAACTCTAAACAAACTCAAATGTTCTAAATATAAATGCTCAAAACGAGTATTTTTTAAATTTAGTATTTTGTTTTTTTGATATTCTTTAGGATTTAGAAATTAGAGATTAGAGATTCTAACTTATATGTATTATCATTATAATCTATGTCGCAGACTTTTTTAAGCAACCTTAATCCACATCAACAGGAAGCGGTAAAAAAAACAAAAGGCTCTTCAATTATTTTAGCTGGAGCAGGATCTGGAAAAACTAGAGTTCTTATATCAAAGGTAATTAACCTTATTCAAAATCATAAAGTCAATCCATCATCTATATTAATGATTACTTTTACAAATAAGGCGGCTAAAGAGATGAAGGATCGAATTTTTAAATATTTATCTTCTAATTCACGACTCGGCTTTGTAGGGACGTTTCACTCGTTATGCGCAAGAATTTTAAGAATCGAAGGAAAAAAAATTGATATAGACACTAAATACATAATATATGATGACGGCGATCAACTTAAACTAATTAAAAATATTATGAAAGAAGAAAACATAAGCGAGTTTAAGCCACACTATGTTCTTAATAGGATTTCCGGAGCGAAAAATGAACTAATATCGCCCTTGAATTATTTAAAATTCTTTACAGATCATCGAGCGAAAAATATATCAAAAATATATACTAAATATCAAAAATTTCTTAAAGAGAATTCTGCTCTCGACTTTGATGATTTGTTGATAAAAACAATAGAACTTTTTAAGACTTCTAAGAGTACGCTTTCTAAATACCAAGAAATATATAAATATATTTTGGTCGACGAATTTCAGGATACAAATCTTGCCCAATATGTATTAACAAAACTTTTGGCTGGTAAATACAAAAATATCACTGTTGTTGGTGATTTTGCACAAAGTATTTACTCATGGAGAGGAGCCGATATAAAAAATCTTGAGAAATTTAATGAAGATTTTCCAGGAACTTTGACATATAAGTTAGAGAAAAACTACAGGTCTACACAACGAATTTTGGACTTCGCACATGAAATAATTCAAAAAAACAGAACTCACCCAATCCTAAACCTCACATCAGAACAAAGTTCGGGTGAAGAAGTATATTTTTACGAGGCAGAGAATGATCAAGAAGAAGGAATGTTTTTAATCAACGAAATAAACAAGCTCCAAGATACAAAAAATAATACTTCAATTGCGGTCTTGTATAGAACAAATGCTCAATCAAGAGCACTTGAAGAAGTACTGCTTCACTATAGCATTCCATACACATTGGTTGGTGGTGTTAGATTCTATGAGAGAAAGGAAATAAAGGATGTACTCTCATACATCAGATTATTTATTAATCCAAACGACAAATTATCAAAAGAAAGAATTATAAAGCTTGGTAAAAGAAGATGGGAGAAGTTTAAAAATCTTTATTTGGAAATTAAAGACAAGGCTCATGAAATAACAACTGAAGAGCTTATAAATAAAGTTTTTACCGCAACAGGATATTTGGATTTTTTTGACGAGCAGGATGCCGACGATTTTTCACGTTTAGAAAATATTAAAGAATTGAAGTCTGTTGCTGTAAGATTCCCAGATATTACTGAATTTTTAGAACAAGTTGCTTTAGTTGAATCTGAATATTTTGAAAGTGAGAAAAGAAATCCAAGCGAACATGGCATAAAGCTTATGACCCTACACCAATCTAAGGGTCTTGAATTTGACTGCGTGTTTATTACAGGAGTTGAAGAGGGTTTACTTCCTCATTCTAGATCTATGGAAGATTACTTTCAGCTTGAAGAAGAGCGCCGCCTCTTTTATGTTGGTATTACAAGAGCAAAAAATCGACTTTACATAATTAGTGCAAAAAAAAGATTTATTTTCGGACGACTCACATACTCAATGAAGTCAAGATTTATCACAAACGACGACGAGGAAATCGGATACTAAAAAACTATGCTTGTAGAGTATGGAAATAATGAAATTACTAGCTTAGTTTGGATAATGGCATTTTTTGTATTTTTTGCCGGAGCCACACCAACATGGATCATTTCTTCCAATTTTTCTAGTTGCAGTGCCAGGAGTGCGAAGTCGAAAACCTTTATTTTCATCAGATTCTTTAGGGGATTCTTCATGATTGTGCTCATGTGTATGAATGTGGGGTTCTTTTGGAGACGTCGTTAAATCTTTTTTTTGTTCTGAAGTAGGGGACTGACTATAAGGATTAATTCTTTGTGCAGATTTCAAAACTACATCTTCCTTCTCTTTTTCAAATTCCTCTTTTGCCTTAATTCTCTCCTCTTTTTTAACACTTAATTCTACATTAAAAATCCTTCTGATAACTTCAAAACTTATATCACTATACAATTTC
>JBBEDP010000052.1:0-4071 GCA_040881235.1 Patescibacteria group bacterium | reverse complement strand
TTATTAATCGTAGGTAGAAGATATTTTTCTACGAGTGTTTTATCAAGGTCTTTAAAGTGATTTAAAATATCAGTTTTTGATTCACCTTCGAAAGCTTTAATTAGTGTAGATACTAAAAACTTTCTTTTTTTATTAATTTTAACCTCAATCAAATTATTTTTACTGATTGTGATATCGAGCCACGCTCCAATGTAAGGTCTTATTTCTGCATTATATAAGGTAAGTCCAGTAGTTTTATCAATAACCGCCGTAAAAAAGACTCCAGGTGATCTAACTAATTGATTAATTACAACTCTTTCAATTCCATTTATAATAAACGTACCCTTATCTGTCATTTTTGGAAGGTTAAAAAAGTAAACCTCTTGTTTTCTTTCAGAACCTGTTTTTTTATTTACAATTCTTAGCTTTATATAAACAGGAACGTCAAATGTGAGTTTTTTTCTTATACAAACATCAAGAGGATATCGTGAATCTCCAAAATACAAACCTTCATAATGAAGAGTAAATTTCTTACCCGTATAGTCATCAATAGGGAAGAATTCTGTAATTATTTTTTCTAATGAAGTCTCTAGAAAAAACTTCCAAGATTTCTTTTGTACCTCTATTAAATTTAACGTATCAAGCTGAAATTCTTGCTTTCCAACTAAAACATCTCGTGTTTTTGTACTTGAGATAATTCTTGGCTTAGATTTTTTGGTTCTTGGCATTGGGTAGTCTTTATACGAATATCATCACCAATTCAATTGGGGATGAAAAACAATCCTGTAAATATACAATATTTTAAAGCTGATGTCAAGCAATTTAACTTTTTGATTTTAGTTTATTTATTACTTCACTAAGGTTTTGTTTAGCGAATTTTTTTATTTCATCTCCAAAGCTATTTTCTTCAACATTTAGGCTTTTAATAAGATTTTTTACGTTACCTTCAAGATCTTCTGAGAAATCCAGGAGGTTTCTTGCGTATTTTCTTCCAACCTTTGTTCCTAGAAAATATGCGAGTGTTGCAGCAATTGAAGCTCCGAAGGCAAATCCGCTCCAAAAGTCCTCGGGTTTATTTTTTTCTTTTTCTGTCACTTTTATCCTTACCTATAACTTTCAAAAGTTTAAATAGGCTTTTGAATCCTACAAAGAAACTTACGGTTTCTTTTAAACCATGACCTAATCCTTGACCAAGTTTTTCAAAACCCTCAGCTATAGAATTTATTTTTTTGAGTACTTTTCTAAGTTCAATTAACACAAAGATTATATTTATTCCAACCAGAATTAAAAAAAGAGTAGTTATTGCTAGAGTTGTTATAAGAAGTATCTGTGTATAATCCATAATCTAATTATAGCTGACTTTTCTTTACTTTATCTGCCACCATATTATTTGCTCGTAACAGCTCGTCATGTGAAGTTCCAGCGTCTATCCACCAGTCAATAATTTTACAATCAAGAGTACCTTCTTTTAAATAATGATTATTTAAATCTGTAACTTCAAGTTCTCCTCTATTTGAAGGTTTAAGATTTCTAACAAAATCATATACACGATTGTCATACATATAAATACCTGTTTGCGCAATGTTTGATTTTGGATTGTCAGGCTTTTCTTCAATAGATAAGACTTTCCCACTTTTATCCATCTCAATTACTCCATATTGCTTAGATTCTGTAGGCATTTTAACACCAAAAACCACCGCTCCTTTCTCTATTTTTTCAAATTCATGGACAGAAGATTTTAAATCATATCCAAAGATATTGTCTCCAAGAACGACTAGAATGTTTTGATTTCCCGCGAATTCTTCAGCTAGAGTTATTGCGTTTGCTATTCCTCCTTTTGGATTATCTTGAATAGCATAGTACAGCCTTACTCCAAATTGATCGCCAGATCCTAAAAGATTTGCAAAGTGTCCTGCATGGTCAGGCGAACTTGATATTAAAATTTCCTTAATACCTGACTTAATAATTGCTTCAAGCGGATAGTAAATCATGGGTTTGTTATAAACTGGAAGTAGATGTTTATTAGTTACTTGAGTTAGAGGTCTAAGTCTAGTTGCGAGTCCACCTGCTAGTATTAATCCCTTCATAAATTAGATGATAAATATGACTATTAATAAAAGTAAAAAAGTAAAGCCAATAAAAATATATTCTATCATAGTTTTGATATGTAGGCTTTCGTCTTTTGTATGATGATAAAACGCCCAAATAATGTAAAAAAGAACAAATGAAAGCAATATTAAAAAACTAGATATTCTTTCACCTTGATAAAGTTGAAGAAAGAATATAATAAATATAGCCCCAGTTGACAATATCAAATAATCTAGAAAAGTTGCTGCTTTAATTTTCATATTATTAATTTATAAAATTACTCCTTTTGATAAGAAAAAATATAACCCTGTTAACATGGTAATTAAAAATATTAGGTGCGCTAAATTTTTTCCATGAATTCTAATAAGTTTAAGTTTTGAAGCGATATAAAGGTCGGATATAAGAGCTACCGATATAAAAAGTATTAAGAACACTGTGAGGTTGAAGGAAATTTTTGAAAAGTCAATCAATTTCTTACTTCTTGTTATGGTGTTTTGTGGCGTTGATAGTTTCGTATTGTCTCCAACAGCAGTTGCTGCTGCAACAACTTCTTCGGTTTCATTAGGTAAGGTAAGAGAATTTTTAGTTTCTGCTGGTTTTCCAAAAAACTGAACAATTAATGTCGTCTCTTGGCCATCTAATATGCCATCAACTCTTGCAAATCCAACCTCAGAGAAGTCATTTCTTAAAAGATTCTCTCTATGTGAGGAAGAAGCCATCCAAGCGTCAACTACGTTATTGGAGAATATAAAATTTTTGGCTAGATTTTCACCAGCAACTTCGTATTTATAACCCTGAGATGAAATAAAATCCCAAGGAGAAGAGCCTGAAGGCGAGTAATGTGACCAATAGTTATTTGCAAACATATCTCTTGCTTTTTGTTCAGCGGCTCTTGAAAGCTGATTGTTATAAATTAATAACGGAAGATTATTTTGAACTCTTTGTTCGTTAGTAAGCTGATACAGCTTATCTACAGTTATGTCAGTTGCATATCCTAAGATGTTTGACAACGGACCAACCTTAAAAACTAATACCAAAACAACCGCAAATAAAAGATATAAGCTGAGGGCGTTATTATGTAAGACTTTTGCTCTATACGAATTTTCTTCAGTTGGCGCAAATAAATATTGAAATAGTTTTTTCATTAATGAAAGAAATGTTTATTTAAATTCTTAGTTTCATTTTAAGAGATACTGACAGCAGTGTCAAAAGAGAGTAACAGCATGATATAAAAAGAAGAGAGTTTAAAAATGGTTTTGTTTGCCCGGTATTAGTATTGTAAGAAAGCGTTGAGGCTCCAAGTACATCATTTGTTTCTATTATTGCTGGATCGATATAGTTGGTTATGTCAGAAGAAGGAGAGTCAATTTGTGTTGTTTCTGTGATATAAGGTTGATTTTTCGAGTCGGAGCTATTTATCGTACTATTTATTTGTTCATTTTCTATTTCTTCATCATCAATACAATTGTTGTTAATTGTGTTTTTTGACGGAATTTGTAAGCAGAATTCCGAGCTTGAATAGATAATTCTGCCAAAACTTTTTCCTTTTTCAGAAAAGTCATATGTAAATGAGTCAATTACGTTATCCAAGGAATTAATCAATCTTACATCATCGCCAGAATTGTTAAAAATCGAAGATTTAATTTCTAAAACAGCAAGTCCGTATGTTGGAATTGTTAGACTAAACTTTTTTTGTGTTGATCCACCATGCTCAACATCGTCTATAAACCAATCTTTTAAATTAACTTCAAATGCATTGTCATTATATAGCTCAATCCATTCGTCAGCTCCTGTTTCAGGAGAGACCATAACTTCTGAAATAAATATATTTTCTATATTTTCAGAACTATTCATATTTTGATTGGACATAGTTGGTGTGGGAGTAGGTGATAATGTTGTTTGTGCGGTAAATAAGCACGTTTCTTCAATAGAGTTAAAGAAATTAAGAGACGCAGAGCTAGTAGTCCAATCTCCATGTGCGTCTGGACTTCTTATAAACGAAAT
>JBBEDP010000051.1:0-4080 GCA_040881235.1 Patescibacteria group bacterium | reverse complement strand
TATATATTTTTTTTACATCTAAAAAATTATGTGCAGCTTTGTTTAAATATATAACAAAATCTCTATGTTGAGGATCTTTTAAAACTAAATCTTGTATTTCTCTTATTTCACTAAAAACATCATTAATTCCTCCTAACCGAATATTTTCTTCTTTTTGACGAGCTTCCATCTCGTCTGATTGTCTTTCTAATTCTTTTATACCTGCTTCTATTTTTGCTTTTTTCGTTGGTTCTTGTTCTACCATTCTTTGAACTTGATCTTTTGATTTTTGAAATGTAGCGTCAAATAGAGTTTTTTTTAATTCGGACCCGTTAACCAAGTAGACTTCACCGTAAGTTGGTTCGTGGAGATCTGTTGGGTTTATTACTTCATTTCTGTCAATTTTACCTCTTATAGTGCCAAAAACGCCACCCGTTTCTTGAGTTTGGAAATTTATAGCTTTCTCATTTTCTCTACTAAATATATCTGAATCAGTATCTAAATATCCTCCTGCTTTTTCGCCAAATACTAGTCTTAAAAGTCCTTCTCTTATAACTTCAGGATTATCTGTCTCATAATCTATAAATGAATAATAACGTCCATTTCCTTTTTCACGCAGTTGACTCGCTCGAGTACTTACAATAGTAACTCTTTTATTTCCAGTTGGTTTTCCATCGGAATCTAAAATATCTATTTCGTCTATGTGAAAAACCCTAATAGCCTTTTTTCTTTCTTCTACGCCCGTTACTAGACCTCGACCTTCTTCTTCAGGAGGATATACAGCATCTATTTGCTTATTAACTATATTTTGAGCTTGAGTTAATAATTGCACGGAAGGAGGATATTGAATTTCTTGAGGCTGCGGTCGTTCAGTAAAAGGAGTTCCTGATCTATTACCGTCTGGTGGGGGTGTTGGATCCATGCTTTAATTATGAACTAATTATACTATTATTGTCAAGGTGGTATTTTATGAGGATTTATGATTATAATAATCTTTATAGATGCTTTATTTCTCTGAACTTAAAAATAAAAAAATATATACAGAGGATAATGTCTTTGTCGGTAAACTAAAAGACATGGTTTTCCACGCATCTGAAGCTCCAAATATCACTGATCTTGTTGCTAAATCTTCAAAAGGAGATCTTATGATACCAATAGAATTTCTTAAAAATTTCAATAAAGAAATTATCATTCAAAAGGGCTATAAAGTGTCTGAGCTTGAGGAAAATCAGTTATATATGACTCAAAATCTTCTTGATAATCAGATAATTGATATTGCAGGAGACAAGCTAGTGCGCGTAAACGATATAGCTATTCAAGACAAACCTGGTTATTTTATAGCAGGTGTAGATATAGGGCTTCTTGGAATTTTAAGATGGTTTGGCCTTGACGAATTCCTCATTAAACTATCTAAAAAGTTTAATATTAATCTTTCATCACAGTTTCTTTCATGGGCAGACATCCATCCGCTAGAGCTGACAAGAGGTCATGTAAAGATTAAAAAAGAGCTAACGAAGCTTAAAAAAATAAGACCGGAAGATTTAGCTGATTATTTAGAGCGAACAAATGTTTCAAACATTAGTAGGATATTGAATGTTGTTGATCAGGAAACAGCAACAGATGTCATTGAAAATTTAAACATTAATTATCAGACAGAGCTTTTTAAGCATTTTGATCCTAAAAAAAGTTCAAAAATAATAGCCAAGATTGACCCTGAAGAAGCTGTTGATATATTACTTTCTTTAAACAGAAAGCGAAGAAAGGCAATTCTAGATGCTCTAGATCCTCGGACTTTTGACAAAATTACTCACTTATTAAATCTTTCAAGAACTCCGGTTGGTCATTTTTTGACAACAGAGTATTTAAAGGTCCCCTCTTCTGATAGGGTCAAAGACGTTGTATACAAAATAAACGAAAAGACAAGAGATTTTTATGTACTCTTTTATATATATGTGGTTAATGAAAACGACGAGCTAGTAGGCGTGTTTAATCTTCATGAGCTTATTCTTCAAAATCAGGAAACTCCAGTTTATAAATTTATGAACCAAAACCTAATTACAATTCATTTAAATACGCCTGAAGTAATTGTTTTGAGAAAATTAGTTAAATACAAGCTTTATTCTCTTCCCGTACTTGATAAATTTAATAAAATAGTCGGTGTAGTGACGTTTGATGATGTTATTGAGCAAGGAATAAAACATTATGAGCAATAAATTTTCAGAAAAAATAGGAGCGTTATATAGAATTTGGAAAAGAAGACTATTTATATTTTTTATTGTGACTGGACCGGGATTAATTACTGCAGTTGCTGATAATGATGCTGGAGGAATTGCAACATATACGGTCGCAGCTTCTGTATACGGAATGGCTTCGAGATTTCTTATAATTCCAGAGACATTTCTATTAATTATTACGCAAGAAATAGGCGCACGTATTGCTATAGTAACTAAAAAAGGACTGGGAGATTTGATTAGGGAGCGATTTGGTGTAAAACTTGCGCTTTTCATTTTTTTACTCTACTTTATTACTAATCAAGGTGTGGTGCTTCAGAATGTTGCAGGTCTTAAATCTTCATTTCAGATATTTAATCTTCCGTGGCAATTAATGTTAGTTTTAACAAGTCTATTTCTTATATTTGTTGTTATAAAATTTGATTATAAGCGACTCCAAAAAATATTTCTTTCGATGATATTCTTTTATTTTGCTTATTTTGTTGTTGCAGTAATATCAAAGCCTGATTGGGGCTTTGCTTTAAAAGAAACACTTATTTGGCCAGTCAATACAAAACTTGATATAAATTTTTGGTTTTCAAGAATTGCAGTTCTAGGGACTTCTATTACGGCATGGGGTCAGTTTTTCATATCAAGTTATGTGGCAGATAAAAAGCTGTCTGTGGATCATCTTAAATATCAGAAAGTAGAAATTTATATTGGAGCTTTGATAACAAGCGTTGTGTCGTTTATGATTGCAATTGCAGTATCTGAAACGCTTTTTTTAAACAATATAGTTGTGAAAGATGGTTATACTGCTGCCTTAGCACTTAAACCTTTAGCAGGAGATTTGGCACAAGGGCTTTTTGCAATAGGACTTTTTGGCGCTTCAATTCTCGGTCTCACAATAGTCCCGTTAGCTACTGCATATGTCTTTTCAGAACTTTTTGGCTATGAAGGAAGCCTTGATATAAGCTTTAAAAAGGGTAGAATTTTCTACAGTTTTTTTGTTATTCAAATAATTCTTGCTACGGCAATTACTTTGATTCCTCAAATTAGATTGTTTGAACTCACCATATATGTTGATTACTTAAATGGAGCAATGCTTCCTGTTATATTTTACTTCTTAATTTTATTTTCTGAAAATAGTGGAATTATGGGTAAGTGGGTTACTGGAAAATTCACAAAATACTTCTTAAGAGCGTGTGCAGTAGTAATAAGTATTGCTGTAATTGTGTCGTTTATTGGAGTGATCTTCAATATTGGTTAATTAGTTCAAGCTAATAGAACGGGCTAGGAAAATATTAGAAAGGAGGTGATCCATCCGCTCCTTCCAGAACGGATACCTTGTTACGACTTAACCCCCATCGCTAGAAAAATCCTCCCCCGAAAAAATCGGAGTTCAAATTATCCCAACTTTGTTGGCTTGACGGGCGGTGTGTGCAAGAGGCAAGAACGTATTCACCGCAACATAGCTGATTTGCGATTACTACCAATTCCAGGTTCATGAGGTCGAGTTGCAGACCTCAATCCCAACTGAGAATAGCTTTAAGGGATTTGCTTACTGTTTCCAGCTAGCTAAGCCCGCTATAACTATCCATTGTAACATGTGTGTAGCCCAGGGTATAAGGGCCATGCTGACTTGACGTCTGCCCCTCCTTCCTATTGAGCTAAGCTCAATCGGTTTCGTATGACACGTATAACATACGATGGGGGTTGCGCTCGTTATCCCACTTAAGGGTACTCCTCACGGAACGAGCTGACGACAGCCATGCAGCACCTGTCCAACTGTCCTTGCGGAAATCTCGACTTTCGTCGTGACGTCACTTGGATGTCAAACCCTGGTGAGGTTCTTCGGTTCGTTTCGAATTGAACCACATGTTCCACTGGT
>JBBEDP010000050.1:0-4166 GCA_040881235.1 Patescibacteria group bacterium | reverse complement strand
TATGGGACAAAAAGTACATCCTAAAGGACTAAGGCTTGGGATTATATACAATTGGAATTCAAGATGGTTTTTCTCAGATAAGAAAAAGTTTAGAGACACTCTATTATCTGACATTAAGATGAGAGAAGCATTAATGGATAAATTTAAGTTTGCATCAATAACCAGCGTAGATATTGAGCGAGCTATTAATAAAATTACTGTTATTATTCATTCTGTAAAGCCTGGAATGATAATTGGACGAGGTGGAAAAGGACTTGAAGAAGTAAAAAAACTAATATTAAAAGAATTAGGGTTACCCCAAGTAAGAAAAGATACTAAGGTAGATTTGAAGATAGAACCAGTAAAAAGGCCATATCTTAATGCCTATTATGTAGCGCAATCAGTTGCAGAAAAACTTATTAGAAATTTCCCACACAGAGCAGTAGTTCATAATACTATGAACCGCGTTATGGAAAGCGGAGCAAAAGGTGTAAAGATATCACTTGGTGGACGAATAGGTGGAGCTGAGATTTCAAGAGTTGAAAAATATTTTCAAGGAACAATCCCAACTTCAACAATTAGAGAGCAAGTTGATTTTGCAAGATTTCCAGCGCTTACAAGGTCAGGATATGTAGGAATAAAAGTTTGGGTTTGCACGAAATAATTATTTAAAAATATGTTATCACCAAAAAGACAAAAATATAGAAAACAATTTAGAGGCACTTGGAGAAAGATTGCTGTTAAAGGAAATAAATTAAACTTTGGCGAAATTGGAATAAAGACAATAGATCCGGGTTGGATAACTGACCGAGAAATTGAAGCAATCAGAGTAGTCTTGGCAAGAGCTACAAGAAAAAATGGAAAGTATTGGATAAGAATCTTTCCAGATAAGCCTTATACCAAAAAGCCACCAGAGGTCACAATGGGATCAGGAAAAGGGGACGTATCGCATTTTGTGGCGTCAGTTGTGCCAGGCAGAATACTTTTTGAAATTGACGGATTGGAAAAAAAAGAGGCAAGAAATGTATTGAGAGTAGTCTCATCTAAGCTTTCAGTTAACACTAAGATAGAGGAGCGAGGAATATGAAAAAATACGCAAATGAATTTAGAAAAAAAACATTGAAAGATCTTGAAAAAGAGAGTAGCGAAATAAGAAATGAAATTGAAAAGCTGAAAATTGACTGGACAGTAAATAAGCCAAAAAACACAAATGCAATATCAAGTAAGCAGAAAAGATTATCAGTTTTATTAACAGTTCTTTCAGAAAAAAAAGAACTGGAAGTTTTAGAAGCAAAAAAATAATATGTCAAAAATATTGACCGGAACTGTTGTATCGATTAGCACTGAAAATACAGCGATTGTTTTGATCGAGCATAAATACAGGCACGCTATGTATCAAAAAGTAATTAAAAGAAGTAAGAGGTTTAAGGCGCATATAGGAGAAGTTAAAGTTGAGAATGGAGATACTGTTTTAATTGAAGAAACGCGTCCAATATCAAAAGATAAGCATTTTATTGTAATTAAAAATTTAAAAGCAAAAAAAGCAAAGTAATATGTTACAAGTCAGATCAATACTTAATATCGCAGATAATTCTGGAGCAAAAAGAGCCATGCTTATCGGAATTCCGGGTAAAGGAAATAGAAAATTTGCTTATTTGGGTGAAATCATTTTAATTTCTGTGAAAGAAGCTATGCCCCATGGCGAAGTTAAAAAGGGAGATATACTTCCTGCTGTAATTGTAAGAACAAGAAAAGAACGTAGGAGAAAAGATGGTAGTTATATCAGATTTGATGATAATGCTTGTGTTGTAATTATGGCAAAAGATGTAAAAGATCCAAAAGGAACGCGGATTTTTGGACCAATTGCAAAAGAAATAAAAGATGAAGGGTTTAACAAGATTGCCAGTTTAGCTGTAGAAGTTTACTAAACACATATGAAGATTATAAAAGGTGACAAGGTAAAAATAATATACGGTAAAGACAAAGGTCGTGATGGTAAGGTTGATAGAGTATATAAAAAACAAAATAAAGTTTTGATTGAAGGAATAAATATTTATAAGAAACATATAAAGAAAAGTGAGCAGACACCTAAAGGAGGGGTTGTTGAAATCCCAAGACCACTCGCTATTTCTAAAGTATCTGTAATATGTCCAAAATGTTCAAAACCAACAAAAATTGCTATAAAGCGAGAAAAAGGCAAGAAATTAAGAGTATGTAAAAAATGCAAATCAACAATATAAATTTAATTAATAATATGGATTTTTCAGAATTTTATAAAAAAGATATAAAAAAGAAATTACAGGAAGAGCTGGATTTAAAAAATCCTATGGCTGTTCCTTCAGTAACTAAAATTGTTGTAAACGTTGGAGTTGGTGAGGCTGTTTCAAATAAAGGAGTTTTAGAAAAGGTGCAGGAGCAGATTTCACTTATAACAGGTCAAAAACCAATCATTACAAAAGCTAGAAAATCAGTTTCTGTATTTAAAATCAGAAGAGGTTTGGCAATAGGTGTAAAAGTAACCCTCAGAGGTAAAAATATGTTTTTCTTTTTGGAAAAGATTATAAAAATAGTCTTGCCTCGAATAAGAGACTTTAAAGGCGTCTCACCAAATAATATTGATAATCATGGCAATTTGAATTTGGGGTTTATTGAACAAACTATATTTCCAGAGATAGATTTTGATAAGATTGATAAGATTAGAGGGTTGCAAATCACTGTAGTTACAAGCGCAACAAGCAAAGAAGATGGTATGAAGTTATTTAAGGCGTTAGGAGTTCCTTTTAGTTAAATATGGCAAAAACATCAAATATAGTCAAGTTTAAAAAGGACCAAAAATTTAAGGTCAGAAATGTTAACAGATGTAATCTTTGCGGAAGAGCAAGAGGCTATATGAGGAGATTTGGACTTTGTAGAATTTGTTTTAGAGAGAAAGCATTAGTTGGAGAAATTCCAGGAGTTAAAAAAGTTTCATGGTAAACATATGAGCAGATCATTAAAAAAAGGACCATATATTGACGAAAAACTTTTAATAAAAGTACAAAAACAAAAAGATTCTGGTGACAGAACGCCGATTAAAACGTGGGCTAGAAATTCACAGATTTCACCTGATTTTGTAGGTCATAGATTTGCGATACACAATGGTAGAAAATTTTTAGAAGTATTGGTATCTGAGGCAATGGTTGGGCATAGACTTGGAGAATTCTCTCCAACCAGAACGTTTAGAGGTCACGGCAAGGTTACAAAGCGAGTATTAACAACAACATAAGTTGAATTAAATTATGCAAAGTTCACATATTGATTTATTAATAAGAATAAAAAACGGGTATATGGCGCATAAAGAAAGCGTCACTACTTGGCATTCTAAGCTTAAAGAGGATATATTAAAAATATTAAAAAAGCTTGGATATATAGCTGATTATAGCGTGGATAAAAAAAACAGAAACGAAATAACAGTGGTGCTATCTTATGAAGACAATATACCGATGTTTACTGATGTTAAGATTTTTTCAAAACCTGGTAGAAAAGTATATTTAAAATCAACGGAAATTAGAACAGATAGGTCTGGAATATCTAGTAAAGTACTTACAACTTCAAGAGGGGTCATGACAGATGTAGATGCAAAAAAAAGTAGGGTTGGTGGAGAGTTATTATTTGAAATTTCATAAGCTTATGTCAAAAGTAGGATACAATCCAATAATTATCGAAGAAGGAACAAAAGTAAATATAACGGATAACCTTGTTGAGATAGTAGGAACACAAGGATCTATGAAAGTTAACGTTCCAAGCTTTATATCATTAAAAATTACAGATGATAAGTTGCACTTGGAAAGAATTAATAATTCAAAAAAAGTTAAGTCGCAGCATGGCTTATTCAGAAGTTTGATAAATAATGCGGTAATTGGAGTCAGTAAACCATGGGAGAAAAAACTTGAACTTGTAGGGACTGGATACGGAGTAAAGCTAGTAGGCGAGGATCTTGAAATTAAAGTTGGCTTTTCCCATCCAGTAATATTTAAAAAGACCGATGGTGTTAAGTTTCAAGTAGAGGGAAATAAAAAGATAGTCATTAGTGGTGTAAACAAACAGTTGGTTGGAGAAGCAGCAAACAAAATAAGGTCTATAAAAAAGCCTGACGCATATAAAGGTAAAGGGCTAAAATATGAAGGAGAAGTATTAAGAATTAAGCC
>JBBEDP010000049.1:0-4167 GCA_040881235.1 Patescibacteria group bacterium | reverse complement strand
AAAAGGGCCTTATGGAAACGGTACGCCTATTCTTTCTGCGGAACCAGCTATAGATGGCGAACCTTTTGCAGTCCTTTGGGGAGATGAATTTATTCAATCAGACCCTCCAAGACTAAAACAAATGATTCCTGTTTATGAGAAATACGGTGGAATGGTAATCTCAGGAGTCAAAATAGAGAACAAAGAAGATTTATCACGATATGGTATAGCAGATATTGAGCCTGTTGAAAATAATATTTATAAAATTAAGTCAATTGTTGAGAAACCAACACCTGAAGAAGCTCCTTCTAACATTGCAACACACGGAGCCTACATACTTCCACCTGAAATATTTAAAGCTTTGAAAGACTTGGCTCCAGGCAAAGGTGGAGAAATTTGGCTTGTTGATGCGATTAATAACCTTAAAGCACAGGGTGTTCCTCTATATGCGGTCTTAATTGATAATGCAAAGTATTATGACACTGGAAACAAGTTGGAATATATGAAAACAACAGTTGATATGGCTTTACAACACGAAGAAATAAAAAAAGACTTCAAAGATTATTTAAAAAAGATTACGCTTGATTAGTCTGCAAAATCAGCCTCTCGTGTGTTAGAATATCATATGAAAGACAATAAAAACCCTAAAAAACTAAAAGAATTATTTGAAGCCGGTGTGCATTTAGGTCACAAAAAAAACAGAGTTCACCCAAAAGCAAAAAAACACATATATCAATTTGAAAAAGGCGTTTCTATAATTGATCTCACTCAAACCCTTGAGCAATTAATAAAAGCTCAAAAGTTTCTCCAAGAATCAAGGGATAATAATCTTCAGATTCTTGTGGTGGCAACAAAAAAAATAATCTCTGAACTAGCAACTGAAGTATCCAAAAAAGCAGGGCTTCCATATATTACAACTAAATGGATGTCCGGACTTTTGACAAATTTTGAAACAATAATGAAAAATGTAAAACGACTAAAAGAACTAAAGGAAGAAAAAGAAACTGGAGCTTGGAATAAACTTGTAAAGCATGAAAGAACAAAGCTCGATAAAGAAATCAATAAGCTTGAAAAATTTTACGGTGGGATTATTAATCTTGAAAAAATCCCTGAAGTACTTTTTATTATTGATACAAAAACAGAAAATAATGCCTTGACCGAAGCAATGAAAACTACTACAAAAGTAGTAGCTATCCTAGATACTAATTCAAATCCAGATGATGTAGATTATCCTGTGGTTGCAAACGATGATTCGCCAACTTCAATCGAATATCTACTAAACGAACTTTTAGGACAGCTTAAAGTTACGAAAAAGCAAAAAAAGTAAATGGTAGATTTTGACAAACTAAAACAACTTCGTGAAGAAACTGGTATTTCCTATGATCTTTGCAGAAAAGCACTTGATGAAGCAGGGGATGATATAGAAAAAGCAAAAAAAGTATTGGAAAAAATTGCAGGTAAGAAGATTGAAGAAAAAACACAAAGAGCAACAAAAAGCGGTGGATTATTTTCATACGTCCATCACAACAGATTAGTAGCTTCTATGATTGAAATCGTTTGTGAAACAGATTTTGTTTCAGGGAATAAGGAATTTCAAGATTTTGGATATGAAGTAGCAATGCAAGTAGCTTCTCTCAAACCAAAAAACGTAAAAGATTTAATGAACCAAGATTTTATTAAAGATCCTAAGAAAAAAATCAGCGATTTAGTTAGCGAAACATCTTTGAAATTTGGAGAAAAAATAGAAATTACAAGATTATCCGTTTGGAATTTAGGAGAAAAGAAAAATGGATGAAATAGTTTCTGACTTTTCTAATCTAGTTGAAAAAAGTATTCAAGCCCTTCAAGAAGATTTAAAATCAGTAAGAACAGGAAGAGCAACGTCTGCGTTAATTGAAGACTTGCTTGTCCAAACATATGGTGGACAATCCAATTTAAAACTTCTTGAGCTAGCCACTATTACCACTGAGGGTCCAAGTGCTTTAGTTATAGTTCCATTTGACGTCTCAACATTACAAGACATAGAAAAAGCTATACTTAAATCTACTCTTAGTCTCTCGCCTCAAACACAGACAAATAGAATAATCGTAAAAATCCCTCCACTTTCTCAAGAGCAAAGAGAGAAAATGACAAAGCTAATTGGTGAGAAGGTTGAAGAAAAAAGAGAAGTAGTAAGGAATCACAGAGATGAAGCAAGAAAAAAAGTAAGACTAGGAGTTGATCAAAAAACAATAACAGAAGATGAAAAATTTAGATTAGAAAAAGAAATTGACACACAATCACAAAACACAATGAATAAAATCCAAGAGTTAAAAGATGCAAAAGAAAAGGATATCTTACAACTTTAAATATGGGAATTTTAATTTTTATATTCATACTTTCCATACTCGTTCTTGTTCACGAGTTTGGTCACTTTTTTGCAGCAAAAAAAAGCGGAGTTAAAGTTGAAGAATTTGGTCTTGGTTTCCCTCCAAGGTTATTCTCATTTAAATGGGGAGAAACAGTTTATAGTATAAATCTTCTACCATTTGGCGGATTTGTAAAAGTATTTGGCGAAGAATATCATGAGGAAGATAAAAAAAATAAAAAACTTTATAAAAAACTAAGAGAAAGAGCTTTTATATACAAAAAGCCTTGGCAAAAAGCGATAATTATCATTGCTGGAGTTATTGGAAATATTCTGCTTGCTTGGGTTTTACTATCATTTTTAGCAACACAAGGAATACAAATACCAACAAATCAAGTAAAGATAGAACAGGTGCAAGAAAACTCACCAGCGCAAGAAGTCGGACTAAAAGCAGGGGAAATTATAAAAAAAATAAAAATCGAAGATCAAGAAATTGTTGTTACAAGTCCAGAAGAACTTATAAAAATTAGCAATGAAAATCCTGGAGAAGTGCTCCTTTTAACAGTTACTGATTCAAAATCCATAGAAAGAGATGTGGCTATTACATCAAGATCAAAACCACCAAAGAATGAAGGACCTTTAGGAATATCAATAAGTGCAAGCGAAACTAAAAAATATTCAATACTAGAAGCACCACTTATTGGAATAAACCTCACTATCAGCTACTTGGGCGCTATACTTATTGGTTTTGGTCAGTTATTTAAAAGTCTACTCACATTTCAAAAACCAGCTTTTGATGTAGCTGGGCCTGTTGGAATCGCTCAATTTACCGGACAGGCTTTGCAGTTTGGATATTTAGCGTTAGTGGAATTTGCAGCGGTTTTATCACTAAACCTTGCTGTTTTAAACATTATTCCATTTCCAGCACTAGACGGAGGAAGACTGTCTTTTGTAATCTATGAGTGGATAACTAATAAGAGAATTAACAAAAATTTTGAAAGGTCAACAAATGCAATTGGCATGCTGATTTTACTCTCCTTGATTGTTATCATTACTGTTAATGATATTATTAGAATATTCAGATAAATATGGAAGGATCTACTAAAAACTCTAAATTTAGAAATATAGCGATATCTGGAAAATATGCGACTGGTACTACAACTCTGGCAAAAAATCTCGTAAAATCACTTGGTTGGAAACATATAAACGTAGGGGATATCCAGAGAGAATACGATAGAGAAAACAATATTAATGAAAATTTGCAGGGAGCTACAGCTCGTCCTGATGAGCATGAAAGAAAAATGGATGATATGACAAAAAAGATACTTTCTACTGATAAAAATCTTATTTACGAAGCATGGCTTGCTGGCTTTGTATCCAAAGATATGCCTGAGGTCCTAAAGGTTCTTTTGATTTGTTCAAGTGAGGGAGTAAGAATTGATAGAGTAGTCAATAGAGATCATCTTTCTGTTGATGATGCTAAAAAACATATAAAGCAAAGAGAAGCAGAAAACGTAAAAAAATGGAAGGCTCTTTATGGCGATTACGATTTTTGGGATGAAAAATATTTTGATGTTGTGATTGATACTTATTCTTCAGGGCAAATGGAAACCCTCGGCAAAGTTCTTGATAAGCTAGACAAATAAACCGTAGTAAAAATAGTTCAATACGAAATGTCATTCCAAACTTGATTTGGAATCTGCTGTTAACCAGATCCTGAATTAAATTCAGGATAACAAAGTCAATTTGTATTTTCGCTATTTTCATATGTAAGAAGCGAAGATATCAATTTTTTTGAGCAGGGATCCACGAAGTGGTAGGGCTCCTTTGTCGAATAAAAA
>JBBEDP010000048.1:0-4169 GCA_040881235.1 Patescibacteria group bacterium | reverse complement strand
AACTTAGAAGCTACTGATTGATATTTTAGACTATTTCTTTTATATTGAACTTAACTATGCCAACAAATAATTCATTTACAATCGAGGTTGGTGAGGCTAACATAAAAATAGTCGACCCTCAATTTAAAGACAATCAATTAATGATAAAAAATATGGGTATCGCAGATATTGATCCTTTATTTTACACATCTGAATCAGAAAATATTATAGATAAGACTGCAAAGACAATAAAAAATCTAGTAAAGCAACTAAAAATAACAAAAAAAAATGTAAGGTTTGTAATTCCAGATGCATTTAGTTACAACAATTTCATTGAAATGCCTGATGTCAATGAAAAAGAATTATTGTCATCTATAAAATACCAAGCAGATCAATTCATACCACTTCCTTTAGATCAAGTAAATCTAGATATAGAAATAGTATTTAAAAACCCAAAAACAAAAAAATTACTTGCGCTTTTATCTGCCGCTCCAAAAAAAGTTGTAGAAAAGATTACCAACCTAACAACAAGTCTCAGCCTAATTTCAGACTCTCTTGAAACAGAAACTTCTGCAACAGCAAGATTTGTAAATAATATGCTACGAACATCAGGAAAAGACACTACTAATAACTCTGGCTTTGTTATTATTAACATGGGCCTTGTTTCATCATCTATATATTACATTCTAGAAACTCCTTCATTAATGGTTTACTCACACAATTTTAAAATGGGATTTAATATTTTCAGTAAAGAATTGCAAATAAATATGAATATAGACTCAAAAAAATCAAGCGATCTGTTAAAACATATCGGATTATCAAAAAGTTCAAGTTATAATATTCAGAAAATACTCACACCAAGTATTAAGAGTTTTGCTGATTATGTTGAAGCGTCTATTAATGATATTACCAAAAAACACAACCTTAAAATTAATAATATTTATTTACTAAATGAATCAATAAACGTGCGTGCGATTGATGAGTTTGTAGGGCGATATTTTTCAATTCCAACAAGCTATTTAAATATCTATAACTTGCTTCCAAACAATAATGTAGTTAACTATTTTAAAGATAAGCTCGGATATTTTATTCCAACAATTGGAGCATCTTTATAATGAAAAACAATAGAATAAATCTTCTTGTAAATAAAAAAGGAACTTCAAAAGTCCAACAATACCTTAGATTTTTTAAGCTAACGCTTGTTATTGTATCGTCAGTTTTGTTACTTTTTTCTTCTGTTTTGGGATTTTTAATCTTCTCGCAATTACAAACTCAAAACAAGCTGGAAAAAGAAAAACTCAGCAATCTAGAAACTTTGTCGACAGAACAAGAAAACGAAGTAAAACTAATAAAAATTGCAAACAAAACAAGCGACATAGAATTATTCTCAAAAGACGACGCTAATTTTTACCCCTATTATCAAATTTTAACGCAGTCTTTTAATCAAAGTAGCGAAGCAGCAAACATAGAAACTTTAAATATTGAAAAAGATAGAAAATTTAACTTCTCAATCTCATTTTCAAATTTAAATTCGTTATTAGAGAACTTTAAATTTATTGAATCTGAGGGGTTTTTAAGTAACTTCTCAACTATTTATTTAAAAAGTCTAGAAACAGAAGATCGCCAAGACGGTAAATTTTACAGGATTACTTTTGAAGGAGTTTTTAAAGAAATAAATGAAAATAAAAATTGATCCATATACAAAATCTCTGTTTTTGCAAAATACAATTTATATTGTAATTGCAATTGTACTTCTTATTAGTATATTTATAATTCCACCACTTCTAATTGGCGGTTACACAAAAAACGCTGAGAATATATTCAAGTTAGAAGAAGATATTAAAGAAGCTAATTCTAAAAAACAAGCACTATCATTTATTTCAGACTCCAAAATCCAGGATATTAATGAATATTATAATACTGTCACTGCAATTATTCCTGAAACAGAAAATTATTTTTCAATAATATACAGTCTTAACAGACTTTCAGAACTCACAAATTTTAATATAACCTCCTATTCAATAAATTTAAAATCTTCAACAGATAACAAGGTCTCGATTGATGTAAGAGGAGTAGGTAATCAAAATCAATTTCTTGAATTTTTAAAGGAATATAACTTTGGAGGTGGAAGATTGATTACTGCTGAAAAGATAAGTCTAAACCAAAAGGAATTTTCAGGAATAACCTTGAGATTAAACTTCTACAATAAGCCCGCGGGTCTTACCCAACGAGGAAATATAGACTACCAAGAAGTTTTAAGCACAATTGACCAGATAAAAGAAAAGGTCAGGTTTACTATCCAGAGTGAAGAAGCAGGTGAGGGCGTTTCAGAAGAGATAAATACTGACTATCCTACAAAAACTAATCCTTTTTAGCTTTTACAAATTTACTTTTCCCAGATTTTAAAAGCTTTACCAAGCCATCTGATAATTCAGCGCCTTTATCTTTCCAAAAATCAAATCTCTCTTTATTTAATTCTAATTTCATAGGTTGTACCATTGGATCATACACTCCTATACTTTCAATATATTTTGTATCTCTTTTTTTTCTTTTATCAATTGCGACGATTCGATAAAAAGGATTCCTTTTTTTACCAAAACGCATTAATCGTAATGTTACAGCCATAAGCGACAATTATAACATAAGAGATTAATCATTATTTAGTTAACGAGTTAACGGGTTAACGAGTTGAAAAACAAGAGCCAAAAAAAATTGTGTATTGAGCTATTTAGATTTAAGCTTTTGCAGCGCCTTTCTTGCCGCCTCTTCCTCTGCTTGTTTTTTAGATTTTCCAACACCATCTCCTAATTTACGTCCATTAAGATAGATACCAATATTAAAAATCCTTTTATGTTCCGGTCCAGCCTCTTTAATTAAAGTATAGTCAGGTGTAGTTTTATATTTTCTTTGTATAAGTTCCTGCAATTTACTCTTTGAAGAAAAATAAAGCTTTTTGTCAATTATTTCATCTATCTTATCCTCAAATAGATAAATCTTTGTAAAATTATAAGCTTTGTTAAAACCCTTTTCAATAAAAATCGCGCCTATCAAAGCTTCAAAACCATCAGCTAGAATATTTTTATTAGTTCGTCCTCCACTACCATTCTCACCTTTTGAAAGATAAATATATTCTCCTAAGTTAATTTTTTGAGCTGCTTGTGCTAAGGTCTCTGTTCTAACAAGTGATGCTTTAATATCAGTATATTCTCCCTCAGAATAATTTGGATATTTATCAAATAAATAAGAAGACGTTATTAATGACAAGACGCTATCACCTAAAAACTCAAGCTTTTCATTTGATTCATATTTTGTTTTTTTATGCTCGTTTAAGTAAGATCTATGCATAAGAGCAGTTTTTAACAACTCTGCATTATCAAATACAACGTTTATATTTTTTTCAAGTTCGTTATGCTTGTTTTTCATTTTCAACATCTTTTAAAATTGCACCAAGAACACCATTTACAAATGAATACGACTTCTGATTACCATATTCTTTAGCGAGCTCAACAGCCTCATCTATAATAACTTTAGGTGGATTCTTTTTCTCAATAATCAATTCGTAAGTACTTAATTTAAGTATTGCGAGATCTAATTTAGAAATTTTTTCAATAGGATAGCGAGAAGCATGCTTACTTATTATATTTTCAAGCTTTTTATTATTTTTTAATATATTTTTAAGTAGGGGATTGTCAACTTCAGCGTCGTTATCTTGCTGATTTGAGAAACTCAAAGAGAATAATTTTTTAATAATCTTTATACGGTTTTGGTGACGAATATCTTTCATTTTGATCCACAATAAGCACAGACTCTATGAGGTAGTTTCATTTTTTCACACTTACTGCATTTTATAAGATTTGGAAGCGAGATTTTTCTCGCATTAAGCCTTTTACCTTTTCTTTGAGTTGAATGTTTTCTTTTTGGTTGTGCAGCCATGGGGGAAATTATAACATGAAACGTGAAACTTGTAACATGTAAAGCGTAATACATTATACGTTTTACGCTACCCCTTGACAATTGCTTTTTATTGTATCTATAATGTTAGTAAGACATGAAAAAAATACTTCAGAAAGGATTTACTTTAGTTGAGCTTCTTATAGTCATTGGTATTCTTGGAATTTTAATTGCGGCTGTCTTATTTACACTAAATCCAGCAGAAGGTCAGAGAAAAGCAAGAGACGTACAAAGAGTTA
>JBBEDP010000047.1:1871-4223 GCA_040881235.1 Patescibacteria group bacterium | reverse complement strand
GCGTCCTAACCACTAGACGATAGCGCCATTGTATTTGACAATTAGCCTCAAATATAGTAATATTGTACCAGATAAGCCCCTCAAATAGGACAGTATCATTTGTATCATTTAGGGGTCTTTTTTTATACCGATATGACTCAAATAACAAAAGAAGGTCTTGAAATTCTTCAAAGCGAATTAAAGGATCTTATAGAGAATAAAAAACCGCAGGCAATAGATAGGCTTCAAAAGGCTCGAAACATGGGAGACCTGTCTGAAAATAGTGAGTATACCTCAGCAAAAGACGGTCTAGCTATGATTGAAGATCGTATACACACCATAGAAGCAACTATAAAAACTGCTGAAATCGTGGAAGATAATCACAACAATAACGAAATATCTCTTGGATCCCACATCAAAGTACAGGCAAACGGTGAACAAAATGAATTTCATATAGTTGGAGAATACGAAGCTGACCCATCAACAAATAAATTATCAATGACTTCACCAATTGGCCAAGCTTTACTTGGAAAAAAAACTGGTGATTTAGTAGAAATTGAAGTTCCAGCTGGAAAAACACAATACAAAATCCTCGAAATAAAATAACTTCTTAATTCTTACTTCTTTCTACTTACTTCTTAATTTTGTATACTTTAAAGATGATTTGGGTAGACAGAGAGGTTAAAGAAATAAAAAAAAGAAATAAAAAACTCGAGTTGGTAGACGATATGAAAACCCCGTCAGGTAGGGTGCATATTGGTTCACTTAGAGGAGTTGTAGTCCATGACATGGTCTACAAGGTCTTAAAAGAAAACAACATAAATGCAAAATACACTTATGTATTTGATGACCACGATCCTATGGACGGAATTCCAGCTTATCTTGAATATAAAAAGTGGGAAAAGTATGCTGGAATGCAGTTATATAAAATACCATCACCTGAAAAAGGCCATAAAAATTTTGCTCAATGTTATGCAAACGAATTTATAAAAGTATTTAATTCTATAAATAGTTACCCAGAAATTATATGGGCTTCAGAACTATACAATAGTGGAAAAATGAATGATGTAATAAAAGAGGTGCTTGATAACGCTTCTAAAATTAGAGACATTTATAATAAGGCTTTTGATCGAAAAAAACCAAACGATTGGCATCCTTTTAATGTAGTTTGTGAAAACTGTCAAAAAATAGGAACTACTTATGTTTACAAATGGGATGGTGAACAGGTGCACTATAGATGCGAAGAGAAAATGGTAGCATGGGCAGTCGGCTGTGGTAATGAAGGAGCAGCGTCGCCTTATGATGGGAATGGAAAACTTGTCTGGAGAGTTGATTGGCCTGCCAAATGGAAAGTCATAGGCGTAACAGTTGAAGGAGCAGGTAAAGACCATATGTCCTCAGGCGGGTCGTATGATATAGCAAAGATTATTTGTGATAAAGTTTTAGACTACCCCGCTCCCTATCCTGTTGCGTATGAATTTTTTAATGTTAAAGGAAAGAAAATGTCCTCATCAAAAGGTCTTGGTGTTTCTGCTAAAGAAATTGCAAAGCTTGTACCTCCAGAAATCTTAAGATTTATTATCGTAAGGACTCCTATCCATAAAGCTATAGATTTTGATACAGACTTAAGTACTCTTAATAAACTTTTTGATGACTATGATACTTGCCTAAACGCATACTTTGATAAAATTGAAGATAATATTCCTGAAGGAAAAAGTGGTGAGGTGCTTCTTGATTTTGCTAGAATTGCAGAGTTATCACAAGTAAATGACCTTCCAAAAAACAGAGTTTATCTTCCAAGATTTAGAAGCATAGTAAATATTCTAAGTAATAATACTGACCCCTTAATATATTTTGAGAAGCATAAGAATTCAAAGTTAACAAAAGAAGAAAAAGATATTTTAAATGAGAGGATTAAATACGCAAAAATATATGCAAACACAAACGATCGTTCTACTGGTGAAGAATTAATTTTAACGAGTAAAGAAAAATCATTCCTCATAGAGCTTGCAGCTAATTTGAAAGGTTTAAAATCAAATAGCAACGAAGATGTTCAAGAAATTATTTTCTCTACATTAAAAAAGAATGGCTCAAAACCTAAGGATGTGTTTCCTGGAATTTATAAAGTATTAATTAATAAAAAATACGGTCCAAAAGCTGCAGATATAATCTTATCTATGGGGGTAGATAACGTAGTTAAAAAATTTACAGAAAGTAAATGATAAACCGAGAAAAGGCTCTGGACTTATTAAATACACATATAAAAAATCAAAATCTAATTCGACATGGATTAGCCGCTGAAGCCGCTATGAAAGCACTTGCTACACACTTTGGGCAGAATGAAGAAAAGTGGGGCTTGGTAGGACTCCTTCA
>JBBEDP010000047.1:0-1861 GCA_040881235.1 Patescibacteria group bacterium | reverse complement strand
CACAAAAAAAATGGTTGAGTGGCTAAAGGAAGCTGGAGAAACTGACAAGGAAATCTTAGACGCAATATTGTCTCATAATTATGCCCATACTGGAGAAAATCCTCCTAAAAGCAATATGGAGTGGGCAATGTATACGTGTGATGAGTTGACTGGTTTTATCGTTGCCGTTACTTTAGTAATGCCAGACAAAAAACTTGAATCTGTCACAGTAGACTCTATACTTCGAAAATTTCCATCAAGTTCATTTGCTGCAAATGTAAATCGAGAGCAAATAAAAATGTGCCAAGAAAAATTAAATATTCCTCTTGAAGTGTTCGTAGAAATAGTCTTAACCTCAATGCAGAAAATCTCAACCGGCCTAGGTCTTTAGATTATTTAACTGCTCAATAATAAGACTTCTATGACATTTCTTATCATTAACCTCAAAACACAATAATGTAATTTTTCTTTTAGTTGAAATCCCATAAAGCATCTGCAGTAAGTCGTTGTTTTTTTGAAGAACCTGCTTTTTAAATTTTTTTGAAAATTCCTCCCATGTTAATTTTTTATTTACTACATAGTCATCAAGCAGTTTTGTTGATGGCGATAGTTTTGGAATCCAAATATCAAACTTATAGTTTGGTTTTATTCGTCTCATTACACAAACTCTTAAGCCATCACTTTTAGTAGGCCTTTTTATTATAGATTTAGAAGCTAACTTGTTATTATTCATCTACTAATCCTTCAACCACGTCATTAAGCCATTCCCACTGACCTATCATATTAGCAGCCTCAGGATTAAATGGCTCGATAATATCTAACTGTATCCCGACTGCAACCGTGAAAAAAGATTTTTTTAGATTTACTCTGTTTTTTGGATCTCCACCGTCAACTAATTTAACAGCTCCTAATTTCAAAAGTACTGGTAAAGAAAGTCCACCTGATAAATCTGTTAGTGATTGAGCGGGCATTCCTACCTTCTTATAGGCGCCTGAGTTATAAAAGGCATGAAAGAATTCAACATATTTTTGAAAGCCCTCACTAGTAGTTAAATATTTTGCTGCTTCTGGCCAAAGAGTTATTTGCGTTCTATCTCCTGAGGTTAAAATACTTTGACTTTCTGGAGAAACTGCACCTGAGACTGAAACCACTTCATAAGTCGGGTCCTCCATTGTGTAATCCGCAACGCGTGAAAGGTCTCTAAATACTTCGATTACTTCCGCTTCTTCGTTTGGCTTACCCAAACTTTGTGGTTCAACTTCATTTTTTAACTGTGGAACTATTGTTCTTGTGTCAGCCGCGACTATTGCTATTCGATTAGTTTCTATTTGACCATTTAAAGACGCTAAATAATTAACTCCTTTTATAAGTTTATCTTCTAAAATTACACTCATGTCTGGCGTTTGTGGTTCTGGATCTACAGAAAATGTATAAGTTGGAATATTTGGAAAAATATCTGTTAGAAAACTCTTTCTTCTGGCACTTTGACCTGCATATATAATTGCGTCAGGATAAGATATCATTCCTACTCCATACTCTTTTGTTCCAATTAAAACTTCAAGTTCTTTCATATAACAAAAAAACCCGCGCTATGCGCGGGTGAAATTTACTGTTAAAAGTTTTTTACGTATACCCATAAATTATTTTACATTGTCAATAAAAAAAGTCAAGAGTTAAACAAAGGTAGCAAATAGATCGATGCCGAATTTATTTACTTAGTGGGAACCCTCCTCGCCAGTAGTGCGAGGAATCCCAAAGCGTAAAGTAAATTGGTATCTTCGCTATTTTACTTCTTAATTCTTGATACTTTATTCTTATCTCTTAGTTTGCGGTATACTATAACTTAAGATGGAAATACGATTAATCCCCGAGTCATTCGACC
>JBBEDP010000046.1:0-4278 GCA_040881235.1 Patescibacteria group bacterium | reverse complement strand
AAATAAAAAGCTATGAAAAAATCTAAATCAAATAAAAAAGACAGAATTTTTGAAAAAGGACGATTTTATATAGTTGCTACTTTTAATAATACCCATATTACTGTTACAGACGACAAGGGAAGCGCCATAGTTGCAGGATCGTGCGGCATGTTTGGATTTTCAGGAACTAGAAAGTCAACTCCCTATGCTTCCACAATTACAACTGAGGCAACTTTAAAAAAAGCAATTGAAAATTATAAGTTAAGGGATGCGACTATCTATGTTAAGGGAATTGGACCGGGTAGGGAGGCTGCAATGCGAGTAATAAAAGCTTCAAGACTGGATATAGATAGAATCATTGATATTACACCGGTTCCTCATAATGGAGTCAGACCGCCTAAATTGAGACGAATGTGAGAAAAACTAGCCCAAAAAATAAAATTGCCAGAAGAGAAGGTATTGATATGGGATTTAAAACACCAGGTTCAAAAGCCCATGCATCATTGTTAAAAAGAATTAATATTAAACCAGGTCAACACGGATCAAAAAGGCAAAGAAGAAAGCAATCAGAGGTTGGTAAACAACTTAGAGAGAAGCAAAAACTAAGATTTCTATTTGGAATGAGTGAAACTCAACTTAAAAATTATTTTAAAAAGGCCGTTCAAAAAAAAGGAAATACAAGTGTTCTCTTAAGTCAATTTCTTGAAAAAAGACTTGATAACATTGTATTTAGATTAGGATTGACGCCAACAAGAGGTAGTGCAAGACAATTAGTAAATCATAGACATTTCAAGGTAAACGGTAAGGTTGTTAGTACACCTTCTTATTTACTAGAGGTTGGAGACGTGGTGGAAATAGCTAAAGATAAAACAAAAAAAATTCCTTATATCGAAGCATTTATCGGCAATAAAGATATTATTATGCCTAAATGGTTAAAACGGAAAGCTAATAAAGGAGAATTGACATCTGATCCAACAGAAGAGGAAATAAGTAAGCAGATTGATTTGAGATCAGTAGTTGAGTTCTATTCTCGTTAAAAAAATGATATAATTATCCTTTCATGAAACAACCAAATTTTTATACAAAAAAATTAGATCAAACACCAACCTACGGAAAGTTCATTATTGAACCTCTACCTTTGAGCTTTGGAGATAGCGTTGGAAATTCTTTAAGAAGAACTTTGCTTTCTTCATTGCAAGGAGCAGTTATTACACAAATAAAAATAAACGGTGTTCCTCATATGTTTTCAACAATGAAGGGTGTTAAAGAGTCTGCTTTAGAATTAATTTTAAATTTACAGCAGTTAAGATTTGAAACTCCTAAAGAAGGGAGCTTCCGAGTACACGTTGAAGAAAAAGGAGAGAAAAAAATAGAGGGAAAAGATGTAAAAGGCGAAGTGTCAGTTATCAACAAAGACGCATACATTGGACATCTTACAGATTCAAAAAGTAAATTAAGCGTTGAAGCTATTGTGCAAACAGGTATCGGATCATTAAATAGAGATGAAATTGAAGATAAAGAGACAGACTTTATTGCGCTTGATTCTTTCTTTTCACCAGTAAAAAAGGTAAATTTCAAAATTGAAGGTGCGCGAGTAGGAAGAAAAACTAATTTTGACAGACTTATATTAGAACTTTGGACTGATGGAACAATTTCTCCGGAAGATGCGCTAAAAGAATCGTCTGAAATTATGGCAAATCATTTCAATCATATCCTTTCAGGTAAAGACAAGCCTGAAAGCAAAGATGAAGAGGAAGAGAAAAAAGAAAGCGCTGCAAACAACCAAAAACTTAAAGATATTATTATCGACGAACTGGATCTTCCTTCCAGAGTTATAAATGCACTTCTAAGGGAAGACATCGAGACCATAGACGATCTAGTGAAAGTTGGAAAGGAAAAGCTTATTGATGTAAAAGGACTTGGTAAGAAATCATATTCTTTGATCGTTGACGAGCTTAAGAAAATGGGTATTGCGATCGACTCCTAATATAAATTAATTCATCTACTTATGGCTAAAAAAAGTAAAAAAATCACCTTCAGATCGGGGAAAGATGCAAATGAAATGCTAGAGAGAAAACTCATAAAGAATTTTATTGTTAATGGTAAGCTTACAACAACTGAAAAAAAAATAAAGTTTTTAAAACAAGGCGTTGAAAGGCTAATAGGTAAGGCAAAAAAAAATACAGAGTCAGCAAAAAATTTAGTTAGTAAAAAAATATCAGACAAGAAAGTTGAAGCATTGGTCTACGATTTTATAGTTCCTGCGTTTAAAGATAAAAAAACAGGGTTTGTAAAAGCAATAAAATTAAATGTTCGGCAATCAGACGGAAGTAAAATATCAAGATTAGAATGGACTGTGCCAGTTATAATGGAGAAGAAAGCCGTGGTAGAAAAAAAGAAAGTAGAAACAAAAAAAAAGTCAAAAATGAGCGTAAAAAAAATAAAATCAACTAAATAAATATGGTTAGCAAAACAACTTCAACAAAACATAAGTCTGTAGAATCTATAATTAGAGATTGGCATATTGTTGATTTGAAAAATAAGATACTTGGGAGATCGGCGACAACAATAGCTGTTTTTTTACAAGGTAAACATAAGGCAACTTATAGTGCATTCTCAGATTCAGGAGATTATGTGGTTGTAATAAACTCAAAACATGTCAAATTAACAGGCAATAAGTCAAATGTAAAAGAATATCAAAGTTATTCTGGCTACCCTGGAGGTCTTAAAACAAAGACTTTTAAAGAGGTCCTTGCTAAAGACCCCAACTTAATAATAAAATATGCAGTATCAGGAATGTTGCCTAAAAATAAATTAAGGAAAAAGAGACTAGCTAGACTTTTTATATTTTCTGAATCAGAGCACACATATCAAGATAAATTTAAAACCAAATAAATGCCAAAAAAAATACAATTACCTAAATATGTTGAGGGAATCGGAAAAAGAAAATCCGCAGTATCAAGAGTCAGGATTTTTGAAGTTAAAAAAAGCGAGCCAGTTAGTTTTGGCGGAATTAAAATTAATTCAGGAGATATTTTTGTTAATTTAAAACCAATTAAAGAAGTCTTTCCTTCTGCAGTTGATCAGAGCATAGCTTTAAAACCTTTAACTACAGTAGATGCATTAAATAGTTTTGCTATATCAGTAATTGTAAAAGGTGGTGGGCATAAAGGTCGCGTTGAGTCTATTGCACATGGCATCTCAAAAGCGCTTTTGAAAGTCGACGACAAGTATCGACCATTGCTCAAGGCGCAAGGTTTACTGACAAGAGATCCTAGAGTTAAAGAAAGAAGAAAAGTAGGTACTGGTGGAAAAGCAAGAAGGAAGAAACAATCACCAAAGAGATAACTCGCAAGATTATTATTGCTATAATATAGTTTATGCTTGATCTTTCGGTCGTAATTCTCTCATACAATACCAAAAACATAACGTTAGATTGTCTTACTAAGCTTCATAAGAGCCTAAAGAGCTCAAATATCAAAAGTGAAATAATCATAGTTGATAACGATTCAAAAGATGGCTCCGTAGAAATGCTTAAGGATTTTAAACAAAACTTAGATGATAAAATTAAAATAAAACTTACATTCAACAAGAAAAACTATGGCTATCCAAAAGGAAACAATCAGGGGCTTAAATTAGCAGAAGGCAGAAATATTCTATTTTATAATTCCGACGTTCTCGTTGAAGATATAGACTGGAAAGAACTCATATCATACTTTAATAAAAAGCAACATGTAGGAGCTTTAACAGTTGAAGTACTTTTGACAAATAATAAAATAGACCCTGCCTCTCATAGGGGTTTTCCAACTGTATGGAATTCGTTTTGTTATTTTAGCAAGCTTGAGAAGGTACTTGGAAATATTCCTTTTCTCAATAAAGTATTTGGAGGTTACCATATGACTCATAAAAATCTAAATACTATACATGAGATTGATTCACCATCAGGCGCGTTTTATCTAACAAAAAAAAGCCTTATTGATGAAGTAGGAGGATTTGACGATAAAACCTTTTTCTTATACGGAGAAGACCTAGATTTATCTTATAGAATTAAAGAATTAGGGTATAAGGTTTTGTATTACCCAAATTACTCAGTATTGCATTTAAAATCAGTTAGCGGATTAAAGAAAAAAAACAAAAAAATTAAGAAAAAGTCAAAAGAATACTTTTATGATGCAATGAAAAATTTCTATAAAAAGCATTACATTAATAAGTATCCGAATTTCATAAATAAAATCGTGTTTCTCATTATTGATTTAAAACGAAAGACTGCATGAAAAAACTAGGAATAGATGCAAGATT
>JBBEDP010000045.1:0-4299 GCA_040881235.1 Patescibacteria group bacterium | reverse complement strand
TGTAATCACGCTGAGAAAGATTTACCGGCGTAACTGCCATGTTATCTCTGAGATAATCAAATCCGAATTCACTATTTATTCCATAAGTAATGTCTGCTTCATATGCCTCTTTTCTCGAAATTGGTTTAAGATTTTTTAACCTCCAATCTGTTGCTTCATTATCTTCAAATTTCTTATCATACAAGTATGATTTATCAGACACTATAGCTGATATGTTTAGACCCAAAAAATTAAAAACCCCACCCATCCATCCTGCATCTCTCCTTGCTAAATAGTCATTAACAGTTACTAAATGAACGCCTTTACCCTCTAGTGCATTTAGATATATTGATGTTGTCGCAGATAATGTTTTTCCTTCTCCAGTTTTTTGTTCTGCTATTTTTCCTTCGTGAAGTCCAATTCCAGCAATTAACTGCACGTCAAAATGTCTCAGTCCTAATATTCTTCTTGATGCTTCTCTAACCATCGCAAATGACTTTGGCAATAAATCATCCAAAGTTTTTTTATTTGAGATTACTTCATTTTTAAAGTCTTCTGTAATTTTTTTAAATTCACTATCCTTAAGTTTTCTTGCCCAGTCCTCTAGTTTATTAATTTCTTCAACTTTTTTTCTGTATCGATTTAGTTCTTTTTCGTTGAAGTCTATAAGTTTTTTAAAAAAGTTAAACATTTATATATAAATTTATAAGAAGTTTCTACTACTTGATTACTTACTGAAATACTCTTGTGGTATAACAAGTATTTTAGATGCGGAATATCTATCATTTGCGTTCTCTTCGTTTGCTTCCTGATAGATAAAATGGACAACGTCACCTGTCTTTATTGTAGAAAAATTAACTGTATCAAATTCTAAAGACTCTATATCCAATATTTGTCGTTCTGTTGAAGTCTCTACCTCTATTTCCAAAGTGTTGTTCTCTAAAGTAATAACTGTTAATAATGAGTTCCCTTGATTTACCTGACTTACAATTCCAGAACCTGACACGAACCGTATGTCTGTATAAATATTATTTGCTGAAATAATTTTTCCATCAACTGGACCAGTTATGATAAGATAGTCGTCGTCTGAAATATCCTCACTACTCAATTCATCTAGACTATTTCCACTTATCAAGAAGTACTTTGTTAGTAAATCGTCAAGCTCTACGTCATATACTTCTCCATTGTGTGTCGTAATTTTTAGTGACGTCTCATTTATATCAGATGCAAATCCTGCTAAGGCTTTTTCTTCATCTTGTTGTAGTTCAGCTACTTTAGAAGCTAATTTTTCTTTAAACTCTTGTATTTCTTCAAGTTCTCCTGTTGACTCCTGACCAATTACAGTACCTCCAATTACAAAAGCAAGTGTCATTAATGATAAAAGAAAATATTTTATTTTCATTCTTCAAGATAGTAAACTCGTAAAGTCTTAATTTGCGGAATAGTTTGCGCCTTATCTACATAAGCTCTTATCGTTATAAGGTTTTCGCCTAATGCTAGAGGAAAATCAACGCTAAACGACTCTTCTGAGTTTACAATTATCTCTTCGGTAATTGGAGATTCTATTACGATAAGGCTGTCCTTTTTTACTTTACCTGATATCTCAATACTTTCTGTCGTTCTTATGCTCCTATCTGATGGTTCACTTATCTCCAATGGCATTATGTTAGCTGCTTCACCCTTAGGAGTTAACAAGGAGTCTGCTTGTTGGACAGTGCCTTCTCCAGAAGGCCTCAGAATAAAAATCAAAATTGCCGCTACAATTAGGCCCATAAATACGCCAAAGATAATGGCTAGTAATGTCTCTTTTTTCATATCAAATCTTTTAAGGTTTTTGGAATTGCCTCAATTAGGTTAGAAACATTATACCAGTAGCCTTGTTTTAAGAAAAGACCATCTGCTGTTTTTTTTACTAAAAAAGAAGACAAAGTAGCACTTAAAAGTGGATTATTTTTAGCAAAAAAAGAACAGCAAAGACTCGCCAATACGTCGCCCGTTCCTCCCTTCGCAAGCCCAGCATTGCCGCCTTCTATCAAATAATAAGTTTTTCCATCAGACACAATGTCTTTAACTCCTTTTAGAAGTATTATGCAATTATATTTGTCGGCGTATTCTTTTACGATTTCGATTCTCTTGTCCTCTGCCTCAACTTTTAGACTTATACCAAATAATCTTTCAAACTCTATCTCATGAGGTGTAATAATTGGTTTGATTTTAAGATCTAACAACCAATCTTTATTCATCATTTGCAGTGCCCCCGCATCAAATACAAACTTTTTATCAGAATAATGCCTAATTGAATAGTTAACTATACTTCTTGTGAAATGCGCTTCGTTACTTAATTTTAAAATATCTGTAAAGCTCTGATCTTTGTTGAGTACCTTCTTTTCTGCTCTTACCATACCTGGGCCAATAAGAATCGAATCGTCTTCTTCAATATACTTTGGAATGTCTTTGCGTTCTATTACAATACCATTTAGAAATTTTTTCTTTATTGATGTCATTATCTCGTTGTTTTCTTTTGTTGAAGAATAGTGAACCATATCTACAATATATGACGCCATTTCTGCAGCCCAGATTGAAGCAGCGTGAAAAAGATTAGACCCACCAATTATTAAAACCTTTCCATTTTCACCCTTATGAGCGTTTTTTTTTGGCAAATATAAATCTTTAATAATTTTTTTTATTCCAGTTTGGTCTTTCGTGCTTATCAACATGTTATAATTTTACATTATTATGTCTAAGACACATACAGACCTTCGGAATGATTTTAAGGATTTTTGGGAAGAAAGTCCGCGTTCACATAAACATATTAAACCTGCATCTTTAGTATTAAAAAACGATCCAACAACGCTCTTTACAGGATCTGGTATGCAACAACTCGTGCCATATCTTATGGGAGAAAAACATCCACAAGGTAAAAAACTTTACAATATTCAACCCTGTCTTCGATCACAAGACATTATGGAAGTCGGAGATAATAGACATACCACCTTTTTTGAGATGATGGGAAACTGGTCCTTAAATGATTATTTTAAAGAGGAGCAAATAAACTGGTGTTTTAATTATTTTACAAAAACAGTTGATCTAAATCTTAAAAATCTTCATTTTACTGTTTTTGAAGGAACAAACGATGTGCCTGAAGATAAAGAATCGTTTGATTTGTGGAAAAGCCACGGAGTTCCTGAAAATCATATTCATAAATATGGAGTTGATCATAACTGGTGGTCCAGATATGGAAGTCCTACTCATATGCCAGAAGGTGAGATTGGTGGGCCTGATTCGGAAGTATTTTATGACTTTGGCGAAAATCTAAATATTCACGAAAAGTCAAAATACGCAGCTACTCAGTGCCACCCCAACTGCCAGTGCGGAAGATTTCTGGAAATTGGAAACTCAGTATTTATCCAATATATAAAAAATAAAAACGGAAAATTAGAAGAATTATCGCAGAAAAATGTTGACTATGGCGGTGGTCTAGAACGAATTGCAGCTGCTGTTAATAATAATCCTGATGTATTTGAAACAGATTTATATAGGGAAATAGTTATGGAAATAGAAAAAAACGTTAAGAAAAAATATTCCGATGAAAAGTATCAATCTCAATTTAGGATTATCGCCGATCATTTAAAAGCCGCTGTTTTATTAATAATAAACGGTGTAGAACCTTCGAACAAAGAACAAGGTTATGTATTAAGACGGTTTATTAGACGAACTGCTGTAAAAATGCATCAGTTAGGAGGGGGTCTTACTCCCTTACCGGGATTAGAATCAATAATCGATAGAGGAATCTTACGTGTTTATGATGGAGTTCTAGGTATAGATAGGTCTAAACAAAGATCTAATGTGATTTCTGTAATAAGTAAAGAAGCCGGCAAATTTTCTAAAACACTTGATAAAGGTCTTAGAGAAATTGAAAAACTTGATTTTATTGACGGCAAAACAGCGTTTGATCTTTATCAATCATTTGGTTTTCCTTTAGAAATCACAGAAGAATTTGCAATGGTAAAAAATATCAAAATTGATGATGAGAGTTTTTATAAAGACTTTACTATTGAATTGCAAAAACATCAGGAAACATCAAGGAAATCAGCAAAAAAAAGATTCGGGCACTAAAGATTTTAAACTCTAAATCCTAATCTCTAAACTCTAAACAAACTCAAATGTTCTAAATACAAATGTTTAAATAATAGGTTTTTGAATTTAGAATTTAGTATTTTGATATTGTTTAGGATTTAGAAATTAGAAATTACAGATTGTTCTTCTTGACATTTTCTATTTGCTTATTTATATTTATAGTTATGCCTCGAAAGAAAAAAT
>JBBEDP010000044.1:0-4366 GCA_040881235.1 Patescibacteria group bacterium | reverse complement strand
ATTTTAAAAATTTTAATTTGTTTCGGATTTCGGATTTCGTCATTCGAATTTATTAAAATCTGATGTTAAATTTAGTAATTATTACTGGTCAGACAGCTACAGGCAAAACTAAATTAGCTTATGATTTAGCTAAAAAGCACAAAGGCGAGCTCATAAACTTTGACTCACGCCAAATCTACAAAAAGCTCAACATAATCACTGGCAAAGAAATATTCCCAGATATCAAAACTCATCTTATCGATATTGTCGATCCAAAAGAACAATTTTCCTCATTTGATTTTGTCGCACTAACTAAACCTCTCTTACAAAACTTATCAAAAAAGGGGATAGTACCAATATTAGTTGGAGGCTCATATCTTTATATAAAGCATCTTTTGTACGGCATTGATCAGCAAATACCTGCTGATTGGAAATTAAGAGAAAAATTGAATAAAAAATCAGTAAAAGAACTCCAAAGCACCCTCAAAAACCTAAATGTTCGACTGTTCGAACAGTTGAACCATTCAGATATAAACAATCCACATAGGCTTATCAGAAAAATAGAGTTACTAAGTTTTGCGGGTGGCTCGAGAGGAGGGGAACCCGACAGCGCGCAGATCATGGCTACCATGTCGAGCACTGATGGGGAGGAAACTCGAGGCAGGACCCGCAAAATAATTGGTTTGCGCTTTAAGGACGATAAAAGTTTAAGAAATTCCATAGAAAAAAGAGTTGAACAACGGATGAGAAGCGGAGCACTACAAGAGGTCAAACACCTTATAAAACAAGGCTATAAAATTACAGACCCAGGCATGCAAACAATAGGCTATAAACAGCTTATCCAATACCTTACAGGCACAATATCACAAGATGAGGCTTTACAGCAATGGATTACAAAAGAAGTCCAATACGCCAAAAGACAATATACGTTTATGAAAAAAGACGAAAATATCGATTGGAGAGTTATTTAGTTAACGGGTTAACGTGTTAACGGGTTATTTCTTGAATAGTTTGAAGAAGGCGTCTTTTGGAATCTCCACGCGACCTACCATTTTCATTTTTTTCTTACCTTTCTTTTGTTTACTAAGTAATTTGTCTTTTCTTGTTCTATCACCCCCATAAAGCTTTGCAGTAACATCTTTTCTAAATGGAGCAATCCTTTGAGAAGCTATAATCTTACCTTTATAATAAGCCTGAATTTTAACTTCATATTGTTGTTTTGGTATAAACTCCTTAAGCCTATCAACCAGATCTCTTGCCTTATCTTGGGCTCGTTCTTTTGGAACTATTTCAGAAAATTCCTCAATCGGATCACCATTTAACAAAATTTGCATTTTATCTGCTTCTACTTTTTCATACCTCAAAAGCTCCCAATCAAGCGATGCAAAACCCGCTGAAATTCGCTTTAACTTACTAAAAAAATCAGAAATTAACTCAGAAAGAGGTATTTCATAACTTAAGGAGACTTGACTTATATTATCCATTGTTATGAATTTGGCTCTATGATCCATACAAAGCTTCATAATATCTGCCATATATTCATTTGGAGTCAGGATTAATACCTTAGCAATTGGTTCGTGATACTTATCATCTTCAATCTTATACTCCACTTGTGGAGGAGTGAGCACGAGATCTAAATCATATTCTCGTTCAAGCCGCTCTCGGACAACCTCAGCATGAAGTAAGCCTAAGAAACCGACTCTGAACCCTGCACCCAAAGCTTTGCTAAAAATAGGTGAAAATTCAAGAGACGAATCGTTGAGATAAAGCTTTTCCAAAGCCTTCTTTAAATTTAAATAATCATTTGGATCTACAGTAAAGACAGACGCAAAGACCATTGGATTTACTCTCTTATATCCAGGTAATGGTTTATCCGACTTTATATCAAGCAATGAATCTCCAACTCGAACTTTATGTATATCTTTTAAGTTAGTTACCACATATCCTATTTCTCCTGCATCTAAGCTTTCTTTTGATATCAGCTCTGGCTTAAATACTCCAACCTCAGTCACTATAAATTCATTTCCAGCAAATCCTACCTTTAATTTTTGTGACTTTTTAATAGATCCTGCAAATACTCTAACAAATGCAATTACTCCCTTATGAGAGTCGTAGTAGGAATCAAAAATCAAAGCACTAGTTCTAAAATTGGAATTTTGAATTTGTTTCGGATTTTGTACTTCGTATTTCGGATTTGGCGAAGGTATCTTCGTTACTACTTCTTCTAGTATTTTTTCCACACCTAGTCCTGTTTTTGCAGATATTTCCATTATTTCAGCCTCAGGTATACCCAGAAACTCAGACATACTTTTCTTTGTTTTTTCAACCTCAGCGCTCGGAAGATCAACCTTATTAACAACAGGAATAATTACCAAATTTTTCTCTATAGCTTTATACGCATTTGAGACTGTCTGCGCTTGAATGCCTTGAGTAGCATCAACCAAAAGTATTACCCCCTCAACACAAGATAAGGTCCTATCCACCTCATATGTAAAGTCCACATGCCCTGGAGTATCAATCAAATTCAAAATAAATTCTTTATATTCCATTCTAACTGGCGCCAGTTTAATCGTTATCCCACGCTCCCTTGATATAGGATTTCTATCAAGCATCTGCTCATCATGCGAACCTTTTATGGTGCCCGTCATCTCAAGCAATCTATCAGCAAGCGTAGACTTCCCATGATCAACATGCGCTATAATCGCAAAATTACGAATATTTTTAAGCATAGTGCTTATTTTACACGTAAAAAATAAATAATAAATCTAATTCTTAAACTCTGCCAAAAAATCCTAACCTACGAGGTTCGTAATCCACTTTCCCACCTCCACCTTCCTAACCCGCATCCCGCCTCCATACCCATTTTCCAACTTTTCCCCCTTGCCACTGTTCCACTTATTTGATAACCTAACTACCATCAAATCAAAGTTATGAAAATTCTTAAATCAGGTCCTCTTTTAATAGTAATCGCCTCTGTTCTTTGGGCGCTGGATGGAATCATCAGAAGAAGCCTTTTTACATTGCCTGCAATAACAATTGTTTTTTATGAACATCTTATAGGCGCTATCATTCTTTTGCCTTTTGTCTTTAAGTCTTTTTTGAAAGAAAAATTGACAAAAAAAGAATTACTGCTTTTGATCGCTATCTCTCTGCTCAGTGGACTTTTAGGAACTTTGTGGTTTACTACAGCACTTTTAAAAACAAACTATATTTCATTTAGTGTGGTTTTTTTACTGCAAAAACTACAGCCCTTGTTTGCCATTTCAACCGCTGTCATATTTCTTAAAGAAAAAATATCAAGAAAATATCTTTTATGGGCAGGACTTGCTTTGATATCTGCATATTTTGTGACTTTTAAAGAAGGTATTGTTGATTTTAAAGCAGATATAAACTATATTACAGCAGCGCTTTATGCTTTGGGAGCGGCGTTTGCTTGGGGCGCCTCAACCACACTATCAAAGATAGCTCTTCTTAAAAAACCCGACACATACGTTACAGCTTTAAGGTTTATTTTTACCTCATTTTTTGCTTTTATTACAGTATTTATATTACAGTCTCAAGCTTCGCTGTTTGCACCAAGTACGTCTCAATATCTTCGATTTACGTTTATTGCGGTTTCAACAGGAATGGTTGCTGTACTAATCTACTACAAAGGTCTGAAAAAAACCGAAGTTAAAGTTTCAACTATTTTGGAACTGACGTTTCCTATGCTTGCAATTATTATTGACGCGGTACTGTATAAATCCTTTTTATCACCGATTCAGATATTTTCTGCAAGCGTTCTTATGTATTCAATGTATAAAGTTTCACATTTAAGAAATAACAGGTGAGATTTAAAAGTAAACATATCAAAGGAAATGGTCGGGGAAAATTTTTGGGCTTCCCAACAATCAATATGGAAATTCCGAAAGACCTATCTCTACAAACCGGCATTTGGGCGGTTTTGGTTGAAATAAAAACAAAGATTTTCAAAGGTGCTCTTCATTTTGGACCAGTACCTACTTTCAAAGAAAAAAAACTGAGTTTGGAAGTCTTTTTAATTGATACCAAGGATCAGGATATACCAAAGCTCAGCGATGCGAAGATAACGATTGAGCCTATAAAACGCCTCCGCAAAGTAATGACTTTTTCTTCTCCCAAAAAACTTATAACCCAAATCAAAAAAGACGTAGAAAGCGCAAAACAGATATTGCTATAGATCGTATAACTTCCTAGAAAAATTTGCGAAGATATCAATTTTTGTTACGGGTGGCAAAGATAAAGATAATAAAACTCGAAGCACGAAACTCGAAGCACGAGAGAATTTTATAAATTAGAATTTTAAAAATTTTAATTTGTTTCGAATTTCGTCATTCGGATTTCGAATTTACTATTTGTCAGGACCCGT
>JBBEDP010000043.1:0-4470 GCA_040881235.1 Patescibacteria group bacterium | reverse complement strand
CCGCAAAAAATAATACTGTCCTACCTTTTTCCTTAGAAATCGTAAAATTCTTTTCCGAATAATTAATATAATTTGAAAGGTCCATTAAAACTTCAGAATTAGAAGACACTGTAGGATTATTTCCTCCTTTTAGTTTACTGACTCCATCTTTAAAGAAGATGAATCCTGCTGCAATTGACACTATCGACAGTATTATAAATATATTAAAAGGCTTCATACGTTTTTAAATTTATCAAAAAATTAAGAAGTTTCTTTCTTTTTTTACCTCTGTTTAGGGAGTAACAAATCAATTTGCCACAACGATAGCTTTTCACTAATCCGATATTTTTTAAATCAGCAAGTGCGTGAGATACTGTAGATTGAGACAAATTAAGAATCCCACTTAAATCTGTAACAGGAACCCCTTTTATCTTATGAAGAATCAGATAAATACGCAATTTTGTAGGATCGGTTAAATTACGAACAACCTTTATTGACTCTACTTCTTTTGTGGAAAATCTAATACTCTTTTGTAAGGAAAAAAGTTTAGATTTTGATATATAATGCGGGTGGTTTCTATGAGAATAAATATATGAACGGTCAAACATATATTATATATTATATTGTGAATAGGTATTTGTCAAAGGGTAGGATATAACTTGAAACTTGCATGTTGAGCATTAGTTTATAATAATCTAAATATTCATGAAAAAAATTAATAAGATATATCTGATCGCTTTAGTGTTGTTTTTGGCTTTATCTGTTTTTTTGCTTGTCCAAAATAAGGTAAAAACGATTGACTATAAGGTAGCGGGTCAAAGTTTTAAACTTTTGGTAGCAGATAGTACAGATGAATGGGTTAATGGACTTATGAATGTTCGAGAGTTAAAAAACGCTGACGGAATGATGTTTGTTTTTCCAGACAAGAAGCGAAGAACTTTTTGGAATAAAAATACCTATTTAGATCTTTATGTTTATTGGATTTTAAACGATGAAGTTGTTGGTAGAGATTTTCTGCCGTCTATAGAAAAAAGCAAAAGAATAGTATATGTGTCTTCTCCAGTCCCAGTAGATAAGGTAGCAGAAATAATCAGAAAATAACCAATAACCAATATTACAAGATACAGACAAAATCCAATGTTCAATAAACCAATTACCAAACCATATCTGTCATTCTGAGCGAAGCGAAGAATCCCTGTTATCCTCAAGAGGATCCTTCGGACTTTGTCCTCAGGATGACGTTGGGGTTTGATTATTGGTCATTGGTAATTGTATCTTGTTTGGATTACTTGTGTGATTGGTCTATTGTTTATTATCGTTTTAGCGCTTCTATCCCAGGTAGTGTTCCTTTTTCGATAAACTCAAGCATCGCGCCTCCACCTGTTGATATGTGGGTGATTTTTTCTAAATACTCTTTTTTGGATATCGCAGCAAGAGTAGATCCTCCTCCAACTATAGACAACGCCTTGCTATTTTGTGTAATTGCGTAATAGATAAAATCCGTACCTCTTCTAAATAGTTTATTTTCAAAATACCCAAGTGGGCCGTTCCACACGATTGTTTTTGCCTCACTTATTATAGATCCAAACCGAGCTTCTGTTTCTGGTCCGATGTCTAATATGTATTTTTGTTTAGGAACGTTTCCTATTTTTCTAGTTTCTGTCAAATTATTTGTAGCAGTAGAGTTACCAATAACTACATCTAGAGGTAATACAATTTCAGTCTTTTTTTTCTTTGCCAGATCGAAAAGTTTCTTTGCCAGTTTTTCTTCTTTTTTATCAGTTAAGCTTTTCCCAATTTCAAACCCCTGAGCTTTCAACATTGTATCTGCTACACCTCCACCGATAAGTAAAAAATCTGTAAAACCAAGAAGCTTGTCAACAAATTCTATTTTGGTTGAAATTTTTGCTCCTCCAATTATTGCAACGTATGGTTTTTTTGGGTTATTTAGTATTTTTGATATTGTTTCTATTTCTTTTTTTAAAAGCAATCCTCCATATGATGGAACAAACTTAGCAACTCCAGTAACTGAAGCGTTTTCTCTGTGAGAAACTCCAAAAGCATCATTGACAAATACGTCTGCAAGAGATGCTAATTTTTTTGAAAAGGAAGGAGTATTTTTTTGTTCTTCTTTATAATATCTAATATTTTCTAACATTAAAACCTCATTAGTTTTCTGACTTTCAATTTTTTTTATACCTTTTTCTGTAGTAAAGTCTTCGACTAAATCAATCTTATTTTTTGGTAAAAGTTTCTGAAGATGTTTCACGACTGGTTTTAGAGATAGTTTTGTCTCTTTGTTGTTAGGTCTGCCTAAATGAGAAATAAGTAATATTTTATTTTTCTTACTAAGTAGGTATTTTATTGTCGGGATTGATTGCCGAATTCGGTAGTCGTCCGCAACTTTTGCACTTTTAGTTAAAGCAACATTAAAATCGACTCTAAGGAGGACTGTTTTGTTGTTGATATGGGCTCTATCAATATATTTAACATGCTTTTTGCTCATAGACGGTAAAGTATATCAAAAAAACTTTGAAACTAGCTTTTAAATATATTGACTAATTCTTTCCACTAAATCAGCAATTCTTGAAGAGTATCCCCACTCATTATCATACCACGCTGTTATTTTTACAAAATTGTTATCAAAAGTTTCAGTATAGTTTGAGTCAAATACGCTCGAATAAGTAGACCCGATTAAATCGCTTGAAGTTTTAAATTCTTCCTCATAACCCAATATTCCACTCATTTCATTGAGCGATTGCTCTTTAAAAATATTATTTAGTTCATCTTTGGAGGCTGGTTTATCTAAGGTTGCTGTAATATCAGAAAAAGAAACCGTAGGTACTGGAACTCGAAGAGCCATTCCTTGAATCTTTCCGTCGAGTTCTGGTAACACACGAAAAACGCCTTTAGAAGCTCCTGTTGTTGCTGGAATAATATTAAGTTGAGTAGCTTTTAAACTAGATAAGTCTTCAAGTGAAATTTGACTTCTAGTATATGCATGTGCTGTTGTAAAAAAACTAGATTTAATACCAAAATTATCGTTAAGCACTTTATATAAAATAGCAACGGAGTTTGTAGTACATGAACAATTAGAAATAATGTCACTATTTTTAAAATCAAAATCTTTATCATTAACTCCAAAAACCACATGTGGTATATTTTCGGTTTTTGAGATAGCAGTCAGTATAACTTTTTTAATATCACCGCTTAAATGTTTCCTTAATTCTTCTTCTGTCAAATAAGCGCCAGTAGCATCAATAACAATATTTACTCCATATTCTTTCCAAGGAATATTTTCGATATCACTTGACTTACTTATTCCGATTTCTTTGTCGGAAACCATAAGCGCGTTTTCTGACGCTTTAACTTCTCTCGTAAATTTACCATATACGTAATCATTTTGAAGAAGATTAGCTATATCATTAGAGCTTGACGATCGGGTATTAATAAGTGATATATCAAATGAATCCCTTTCTAATGCGATTCTTGTGAATGAGCTACCAATTCGACCGAAACCATTTAATCCTACTTTTAATCTAGACATCTATACTAATTATGTTGGAGTTTAATATATTTTTCAACCTCGCTTCTACTACCCATTATTATCGGTACTCTTTGATGAAGACTACTTGGTGAGATATCAAGAGGACTTCCGTTTATGCTAAAGGATTTTCCTCCAGCCTTTTCTATAATTAAGCTTAGCGGATTAATTTCAAACATAAGTCGTAGTTTTCCTTCAGGGGCGTTTTTATCAGCAGGGTACATGAATATTCCACCTTTTATAAGAATTCTGTGAACATCAGCAACCATTGATGCAACCCATCGCAATCTATAAGGCGTTTTTTTCAAACTAACCAGATATCTTTTTAAACCTTCATTATAAAATTCAGAATTACCTTCGTTAATTGAATACTGGTTGGTAGTTGGTGGAACTTTAATATTCGGATGAGAAAGTAGGAAGCTTCCTATTGAAGGATCTAAAGTAAATCCGTTAACAGAGTTATTACAAGTATATACAAACATTACGCTTGAGCCATAAATAACATACCCGGAAGCAATCTGCTCTTTTCCTTTTTGCAATTTATTATTTGAATTTTTGTAAATTGAAAAAATCGTTCCAATATTAATATTAGTATCAATATTTGAAGAACCATCTAAAGGATCAAAAAATACAGAATACTCGCCATCATTATTTATGATAATTGGTTTCTCAATTTCCTCTGAAGCAATCATGTTTACATATCCAAGCTCTGTTAGAAGATCTGTCAATAAGTCATTACTAAAAGAATCTAATTTTTGTACCTCTTCTTGATATATGTTTTTTTGTCCAGTCGCACCTTGAATATCAACGAGTCCTGATTTTTTAACGTGAGAAGCTATTATTTTAGACGCCTCTGCAATCTGATTGAGAATTTATGTCAATCGTCCAGTAGATGAGGGTATTTTCCTTTCCTCTTTTAAAATATGCTCAGTTATAGTATTCCATCT
>JBBEDP010000042.1:0-4529 GCA_040881235.1 Patescibacteria group bacterium | reverse complement strand
ATAAAGCAATAATTCTTGGAAACCTAACTCGCGACCCTGAGCTGAAATATACACCAAACGGTGCGGCAGTGTGTACTTTTGGCGTAGCAACAAACAGAAGCTGGACTACCAACGAGGGACAAACAAAAGAAGATGTACAATATCACAGAGTAGTCGCTTGGAATAAAGTGGCAGAGCTCTGTGGAAAATTACTCGCAAAAGGTAAAAAAGTTTATATAGAAGGAAGATTAATTTATAGATCTTTTATAGGAAAAGATGGAAATCAACGTTCAATTACAGAGATTGTGCTTGAAGATTTTATAGTCTTAAGCAATGGACGCCGATCTGATAGTGAATCTGGTAGCGACGAAACTGGCTATTCTCCAGAGCCTGAAGAAAATAAAGAGCAGGCTGACCAAGTCGAAGAAGAAACTAAAGAAAAAGAAAAACCAGATAAGAAAAAAGAAGTTAAGAAATCAGATCCAGAAGAAGAGTCTATAGATCCAGATGATATTCCCTTCTAAATTAGAGTAATCCTATGAATAAATGTTTTTTTTGTAAATATGGTACACAGCCGGATTTTAGAGATATTGAAAATCTTGAGAAATTTTTGACACCAAGAAAAAAGATAGTCAGTAGAGAGAATTCTGGCGTTTGTGCAAGGCATCAGAGACAACTTACAAAACAGATTAAATACGCAAGATACTTTGCTCTCCTCCCTTATGTGTCATACAAAAACTCAAGCTGATATAATGTTTAAATGACAATAAAATTGCAACTTCCGGACGGGAAGCGTCCTCTTATAAAAGTAGGCGACAATGTTGATTTTGATACTCCTTTAATTAAGGTTACTGAAAAAAAGCTTATTAAAATTCCACTCGCTCAAGAAATTGATATCCTTGCAAAAAATATTTTTTTGAGCATGACTAAAAACATAGGTGAAAAAATCGATAAAGGAGAAGTGTTGGCTAAAAAAAAGACTTTGTTTTCAGAAAAAACATATTCATCTGAATACACAGGAATTATTAAAGAAATTGATCATCAGGGAGGTACTATAACACTATCTGTAAGTGACAACGACGGAGAAAAAATTAATTCATTTTTTAAAGGAAAAGTAAAGAAATTAGAAAAGGACGTAGTTGAAGTTGAGGTTGAAGAGGCAGAGAAGTTTGAACTAAAAGAAGCAAGCGGTTATTTTGGCGGTGAAGTTGTGTTGGTAGATGAAAATTCTCTTGAGAATATTAAAGAAGACATCTCAAACAAAATAGTCTTAATAAAAAAAATTGAAACATATAATCAGTTAAAGCTTGAAGTAATTGGAGCAGCGGGGTATATTTCGCTTGAACCCCTAAGCTCTGAAATTGACATACCATCAGCAAGACTTTCAAATAAAGAGGATTGGGAAAAAATTAAAAAATTAAAACTTCCATTTGTCTCTGTAATAAAAAAAGACAATGCTTTATACTTCTATAGGTAATGAAAAATAAGAATATTACAAAGCTACTTCTTACGATTTCGCTTTTCATTTTTATCTTTGGAGCGGGATATAAAATAGGTGAATATAAGGCTCTAACTAATACAACAGCTCAAGGACAAATTAAAAATCTTGATTTTAATCTTTTCTGGCAGACATGGGATCAACTAGAACAAAAGTATGTTGACAAGACAAAAATTGATAGCACGAAAATGTTCTACGGAGCAATAAAAGGCATGGTTGCTTCATTAGGAGATCCTTATACTTTTTTTCTAACTCCTGAAGAAAATAAAGATTCAAAAGCAGATCTTGAGGGAAAGTTTACAGGAATTGGAGCTCAACTTGGTCTTAAAAATAATCAAATCATAATAATCGCACCGTTAAAAGATTCACCTGCTATCAAAGCAGGTGTAAAATCAGGCGACATTATAAAAGGAGTTGATGGTCAATCAACTGAAGGATGGACGTTAATTGAAGCTGTCTCAAAAATAAGAGGTGAGGAGGGGACTGATGTTATCTTAACTCTTGAAGGACAAGATGAAGTTGAGAGGAAAGTAACAATTACAAGGGCTGAAATAAAAGTAGAGTCTGTTGAATATAGGTTAGAAGATGCCACTGAATGTACTTCAGATTGTGAACAAGTCGCATATGTAAAAATTAATCAATTTGGCGAGAATACAAACCAAGAATGGGATAAGGCTGTTGATTTCGTACTTCAAAACATAAATCAGGGAAATATAAATAGTATGGTTTTAGATCTTAGAGATAATCCAGGGGGATTTCTTGAAAGCTCTGTTTATATAGCGTCCGAATTTATTGAAAAAGGATTGCTCGTGGTCAAACAAGAGTCAACTGTCGGCACAAATAAAGACTATCTATCAACAAGAAATGGCAAACTTCAAGATATTAATCTTGTTGTCTTGATAAATGAAGGATCTGCATCTGCTTCAGAAATTCTAGCCGGCGCTTTAAAAGACTATGATAAAGCAACACTTGTTGGTGTAAAAACTTTTGGAAAAGGATCAGTACAAGAAGCGCTCGATCTTAGAAAAGGAGCAGGACTTCATGTTACAGTTGCCAAATGGATACTTCCAAATGGCGAATGGATAAACGGAAAGGGAATAGCGCCAGATACAGAACTTGAGCTTGTACTTGAAGATGGAAATACTTTAACTCGAGAGCAAGACCAACAGCTTGAAATGGCAATTGAAATGTTGATAAAATAATTAAATGAAGAGACTTCTTTACGCCTTAGCAATAATTGTAATCCTTCTTGCAATCGGCCAGTCATTAAACCTCATTCCAAAAATCTCATTGGAAAAATATGTCAATATACCACGACCTAGCTTTGATTTAGTTCAAGATCCTAACTTATCAGCTAATGAATCTGCTATTGTCAATATAATAGAAAAAGCAATTCCATCTGTTGTAACAATTGGAATTAACAAAACTACAAACACAGGAAGTAGGATTCAAATTGATCCTTTCAACCCTTTTAATCCATTTGAAACTATTCCAGGCGAAGAAACACAGATTCAACAAAATATCGGCAGTGGGTTTATTATCTCATCTGACGGTTTGATAATAACAAACAGGCACGTTGTAGGAGACACAGAAGCTACCTATACTGTGTTTACCCATGATAGAAAAGAACATAATGTTGTAAGCATATTTAGAGATCCACTAAATGATCTTGCGATTTTAAAAATCAATGCAAAAAATTTAAAACCACTAGTTATTGGAGACTCAAATACTTTAAAACTCGGTCAAACAACCATAGCAATAGGGACGCCTCTTGGAGAGTTCACAAACACAGTAACAACAGGAATAATATCTGGACTTGGTAGGGGAATTACGGCAGGATCACCTTTTGAAGGTCATGTTGAAAAACTTGATAACGTCATACAAACTGACGCAGCAATAAGTCAAGGAAATTCAGGTGGACCTTTGCTAAACTCTGTGGGTCAGGTCATTGGAATAAACACAGCTCTTGCCACAGAAGGTCAGAATATTGGCTTTGCAATCCCATCAAATGTCATATCAGAGCTTGTCAGTGACTTCCAAAGACGAGGTAGCACTTTTGAGCGACCTTTTCTTGGAGTAAGGTATAGCATAATCGACGAGGAAACAGCTGAAGCTGAAAATTTAGTGCAAGGAGCTTATGTTGTAAGTGTTATCGAAGGTTCGTCTGCAGATGACGCAGGCATACAAGAGGAAGATATAATCATCACAATTGACGGACAAAAAATATCAGATGAAAATCAAGGCTCACTAGCAAAAATTATTATTGATAAAGAGATTGGTGATCAAATAACAATACAGCTTTATAGATCAGGACAAACCATTAGTGTACAAACTATACTAAAAGCAGCGTCTTAACTTGATATATTTTGATATAATTTCTTCATTATGACAAGTTTAAACCCATTAAAGGGATTTAGAGATTTATACCCACAAGAAAAGGGTGTCCAAAACTATATATTTGAGAAAATTAGAAAAATCGCTACGCTTCTTGGGTATCAAGAATACGACGGACCCATCGTTGAGCCTGTGGGTCTTTATGAAAATAAGACTTCAAAAGAGCTTTTAGAGCGCCAAACATTCCAAATTAAAGATAAAAAAGGAGAAACTCTGGTGCTTAGGCCTGAAATGACTCCAAGCTTAGCTCGTATGATCGCAAACAAAGCAGGACAACTTACTTTTCCACTCAAGCTATATAATATCGGTGCGAGATTTAGATATGAGGCTCCACAAAAGGGGAGATCAAGAGAGTTTTATCAAGCTGACTTTGATATTCTAGGCTCCAAAAGCATTGTTTCAGACGCTGAATCTATATATACATTAATAAACATATTTGAAAAACTTGGGGCAACTACAAAAGACTTTAAGGTTTTAATCAATTCCCGATCCTATATGGAAGAGTCTCTTTTAAGTTCAAACGTCCCAAAAGATAAAATACCTGCTCTTCTAAATATTATTGACAAAAAAACTAAGGTCTCAAAACAAGACTTTGACTCCATGCTCAAAGAGGAAAAATTAAACCCTGATCAAATACAATCGATTAATCGATTAATCG
>JBBEDP010000041.1:0-4748 GCA_040881235.1 Patescibacteria group bacterium | reverse complement strand
ACCCCTCTGGGGTCACACTTCGCTCAAAGAGCTACGAAGTGACACGGTGATGGGGAGTAATGGGATGGTCCAAGCATAAACTCGAAGCACGAAATTCGAAATTCGAGACCAAGTCAGAATGACAAGATGATTTCGAATTTCGAATTTATTGCAGCAATTGTAGATTTATTCGTCTTTGTCTATCTATTTCCAATACCTTTACTTTTACTTGCTGACCTACTTTTAAGACGTCGCCCGCATCTTTTACAAATTCTTCTCTTCCCATTTTTGAAACATGTATTAATCCTTCCTTGCCTGGAAGTATTTCAACAAAAGCCCCAAATGGAAGAATTTTTCTAACAGTCCCATCATACTCTTCGTCTACCTCAACATCTTTTATCATGCTCTCAATCATATCTTGAGCGCTTTTAACACTGTCCTCGTTGATGCCCGATATGGTTACCTTACCATCACTACTTATATTAATTTCCGTATCTGTTTTTGCAATAATATTTTTTATATTTTTTCCGCCAGGACCAATAATCTCTCCAATTTTTTCTTGTGGTGGAGTCAAAACAATTACTTTTGGTGCAAATTTTGAGAGAGTTGTTCGCGGTTTATCAATTACAGCTGCCATTTTTTCTAAAATAAATAACCTTGCTTCTTTTGCACGACTCAATGTCTCATCAATCATTTTTCCAGTTAATCCATTATTTTTTACGTCAAGCTGTACTGCTGTAATACCATTTTTACTTCCAGCTACTTTAAAGTCCATATCACCTATGAAATCCTCTATCCCAATAATATCTGTCAAAATCTCATACTTTGAATCAGACTCATAAATAAGTCCCATTGCTATTCCAGCAACTGCTGATTTAATTGGAACACCCGCATCCATTAAAGCTAGACTCGACCCACAAGCAGAAGCCATTGACGTTGATCCATTTGTGGACAAGACTTCTGAAGCTATTCTAACGGTATAAGGAAAGTCTTCTGTATCAGGTAGTACTGGTTCTAAAGCTTTTTCAGCTAAAGCACCATGCCCTATTTCTCTTCTTGAAGGGAATCCAAGTCTTCCAACCTCTCCTAAAGAATAAGGAGGCATAAAATAATGATGAATATATTTCTTAGCCTCTTCGCCAATCGGGCTTTCAATTAACTGAGCAAGATCAAGAGACCCTAAAGTAGCTATAGAAAGTACCTGTGTATCTCCTCGCTGAAATATTGCAGAACCATGCGTTCTTGGCAGTATTGAAGTTTCAACATATATATCTCTTATTGTAGAAAGATCTCTTCCATCCAATCTTTTTTTGTCTACCAATACTCTATTTCTGACTTTAGTTTTTACTGCATAATCTATTGCTTTTAAAATCGCCTCAACATCAAACTTTTCTTTGTGCTCATTTTCGACTTTCTTTGCAAGTTCACTTACTGCACTATCATCTCCATATTCCTTTTCAGATTTTTGTTTAATAATTCCATCAATTTCTTTTTCATAGTCCTTGTTTATTATTTGTACTAAATCATCTATAGATTCCTTTTCAACAAACTCTTCTTTTGGTTTTCCAATTTTCTTTCGGACACCCTCAATAAATTCGATTATTTTTGAAGTTTCTTTCTGTGCTTCTTCAATACCTTTTTTAATTTCATCCTCATCTAATTCTTCTGCTCCAACCTCAAGCATGACGGTTTTATCTTTAGTTGCTGTAACTATCATATCCATCTGTGATAATTTTTGTTCAGATTCATCTGGATTTAGAATAAATGAATCTCCTTCTGCTTTTACATAACCCATTCTTACTGTAGCTAGTGGTCCGTTCCAAGGAACAGATGAAATGTGAAGTGCTGCAGATGTAGTAATTGCGGCTAAAATTTCTGGTGAAGATACGCCATCAACAGAAAGCAATGTAATAATTATTTGTACGCTTTTTCTATAGTTTTTTGGAAAGAAAGGTCTAACTCCCCTATCGATTAATCTAGCAATAAGCACTGCTTCATCTGTAGGTTTACCTTCTCTTTTTACCCATCTAGATCCTTTTATTTTACCTCCTGCGTAAAGTTTTTCAACGTATTCTATAAATAATGGCAAATAATCCAAGTCTTCATCCTTTCTTCCTTTATTTATTGTTACCAATACGCATGTATCACCTAGTCTGCCAATGACAGATGTCTCTGATGCATTAGCAAGTTTGCCAACTTGTAACGTTAGCTTTTTATCGTCTAATTGATATGAATCTTCAAAGTATTTCATTTTTTAAGTGTTAGCTCTTCGAGAAGTTTTTTGTATCTTTTAGAGTCTAATTTTTGTAGATAATTTAATATCCTTCTTCTTTTTGCAACAATTTTTAATAATCCTCTTCTTGAATGGTTATCTTTCTTATTTTCATCTAAATGGCTTATTAAGCGATTAATTTTATAAGAAAGAAGTGCTCCTTGTACTTCTGGTGATCCCGTATCACCTTTTCTTTGCGCGAATTTCTTAATTAAATCTTGTTTTTCTTCTGGTAATTTTACCATAATGTAAAATTATATATGTAGAAGGCAGTTCTTTCAACTGAAAACTTTAAATTATGAAAAATAATAAACTAAAAAACTTTCTAATTCTATCAATATTAATAGGTCTGATTATCGCCTATATTGCATATGTACCGCCTATAAATATTTATGTTGTTTTTGGTTTACTTATACTTTTATTCTTGTTTTTTACAAAATTTTTAAACCTTTTTGTTAATAGAAATTTGGCTATTTTAATTTCATCAGTCATTATTTTGTTTTTATTAATTAATTATTTATTTGGTTTTCAACTAATTTATTCTGTTCTTCTCATGCTCTTTGCAGCTATTTTAGCCTTTCTTTTGAATTAGAAAACACGCTCAAACTAGGTTATAATTTAGCGATGAAAAATAATATTTATATTACCGCATCTATTCCGTATGTTAACGCCTCGCCACATCTTGGACATTCTCTTGAAGCGGTTCAAGTTGACGTCTTATCAAGATATTATCGTAAAAAATTAGATAAAAGTAATGTTTACTCGCTCTGGGGTAGTGATGAGAATGCCTCAAAAAACGTAGAAGCGGCAAAAAAAGTAAAATCAAAAGTTCAGACCTTTGTAGACAAACATTCTAAAGAATTTTACAATTTGAAAACTGTTTTAAATTTAAGCTTTGATGATTTTATTAAAACCAGTTCTTTAAAACATAAAAAAGGGGCGCAAAAACTCTGGCAGCTTTGCCTAAATGATATTTATAAAAAAAAGTATAAAGGTTTATATTGTAATGGCTGTGAAAATTTTTACAGAGATCAGGAATTTGAAAATAATACTTGCCCATATCACAATAGAAAACTAGAAATGTTTGAAGAAGAAAATTATTTTTTTGCTTTATCCAAATACCAAGACAAGTTGATTAAAATTATTGAAAGTAATGAATATGAAATTTTTCCTGAATTTAGAAAGAAAGAGGTTTTAAATTTTATTCGCAATGGGCTTGAAGACTTCTCTATTTCACGTCCCGCACAAAGAACTGGTGGATGGGGTGTTCCTGTTCCAAATGACAAACAACAGATTATGTATGTATGGTTTGACGCTCTTGCTAATTATATAACTGGTATTGGTTTTCATAATAACGAAAAACTATATACAAAATTTTGGATAACTTCTAAAGAGAGAATTCATGTGGTAGGTAAAGATATAATTAAATTTCACGCCGTTTATTGGCCTGCAATGCTTTTATCTGCAGGATTAAATATTCCAACAAAACTTTTTGTGCATGGTTTTATTACTATTGCAGGTGAGAAAATGAGTAAAACTATTGGAAATATAGTTGATCCTTATGAAATAGCAAAAAAATACGGAACCGATGCGTTTAGATATTATTTACTTCGAGAAATTCCAACTATACGTGATGGTGATTTTTCAACTAATAGATTTGAAGAGCTTTATAATTCCGATCTTGCAAATACCTTAGGAAATTTAATATCAAGAATTACAAATCTTTGTGAAAAAAATGAAATTGAAATTATAAATAAAAATCAAGAACTCGATGGAGATATTAGCGCTCTCACTGAAAATTATAATTTTAATATCGCTTTGGAACTCGTTTGGAAAAAGTTAGCAAAAATAGATGCTGATATAAATAAAAATGCTCCATGGAATCTTGAAGGAAAAAAGGCGAAAACTTACTTACAAAATTGTGTTAAAGAAATTCGATCTATAGTTAAAAATCTATCCCCTTACTTACCGGAAACCACAAAGAAAATACTAAAAAGCACTGAAGGAAAAATAAAAAAGATAAGTCCCTTATTTCCTAGGATTTAATTTTGCTACAATAGTGAAGATATGAAAAAGATTTATAGAAATATCCTAGAAAGATTGAAGAAAAATAAAAAGCTTATAAAGTACATAATAATTGGAATTTCTAGTGCGTTTTTAATATTTATTTATTTTTATATTTTTTATAAACTTCCTACTCCATATAGCCTAAAAAACTACAATATTGTTCCATACGCCTCACACATCCTAGATAGAAACGGCGAGCTTCTTTATAAAATATTTAAAGATGAAAAAAGGACTTCTGTTGAAGTTGATAAATTACCAGACCATATCGTTCAAGCTACAATAGCTACTGAAGATAAAGACTTTCTTAAACATAGAGGTATATCTATTTTTGGAGGCGTTTTTAGAGCAATTAAAGAGAATATTACAACAGATAACCTCCAAGGTGGCTCAACAATAACCCAACAGCTTGTAAAATCAGCTCTTTTAACTC
>JBBEDP010000040.1:0-30048 GCA_040881235.1 Patescibacteria group bacterium | reverse complement strand
GTAGCCATTAGAATATCACCATGATAAGTACCTATAAACAAGCCAAACAATACATCCTTGAATTTGTACCAAAGGTATCAAAAAAGCCTGTACGAGGCTCTTTAAGCTTTAAAAGAATAAGTAAGTTTATTGAAATGCTTGGAAACCCTCAAAATAATTATCCCACAATCCACATTGCTGGAACTTCAGGTAAAGGATCTACCTCATATCTTATCTCAAAAATATTAAAAACAGCAGGATATAAAACAGGGCTTCATTTATCTCCTCATCTTCATTCAATCAGAGAAAGAGCTCAAATTAATAATAAAAGAATTAGTCAAGAAAAATTCACAGAGATTACGAAAAAAATTAAACCTGTAATTGAAAAGTTTAATGCTAAAAAATACGGAAAACTTTATTTTGTACAGATTATGCAAGGCTTTGCAATGACTTATTTTGCACAAGAAAAGGTTGATATTGCGGTAATTGAGACTGGACTTGGAGGCTTATATGATGGAACAAATGTCGTTAATTCTACAATTGGTGTAATTACACCTATAGATTATGATCATATGCATATATTGGGTAAAACGATCGATAAAATAGCTGTAAGCAAAGCAGGAATTATTAAAAAATCTCAATCCGCTGTCATATCTGCCGTTCAAAAAAAGACCGCTGAAGAAGTTATTATTAAAAAGGCAAAGCAAGAAGGAACAAACTTATATATTGAAAACAAAGATTTTGAAGTAACAATTAAAAAAAACACAAAAAGGGGAGTCCTATTTGATTATGTAGATGGTGATAAAAAAATATCAAACATCTTTTGCTCTCTAGTTGGACCACATCAAGCCCATAACGCAGCGCTTGCTATCAAGGCTGCGCTTGAACTAAGAAAAATTGGATATAAAATAAAAAATTCTCATATTAAAAAGGCCTTATCTGATTCCATTCATTACGGACGATTTGAAATTATGAAACTTGGTGGAAAGTCGTTTATATTAGACGGCGCTCATAACGAACATAAGTTTTCAGCTCTTGTTGAAACTCTTAGTACCGTATACCCAGATGATAAATTTATATGTATATTTTCTTGTAAGAAAAATAAAGAAATTGAAAACTCAATTAAAATGCTCAAAAATAAAGCTAAAACAATTGTGGCAACTCAATTTAGTCATCCTACAAACGCAGGTCCACATAGTCCTATTGAGGTGTCTATTATATTAGCAAAAATATTAAAGGCTAAATTTAGTGGAGGAATTATAGCTATTCCGTCTCTTCCTGAAGCTTTGTCTTATGTAATAAAAGAATCAGAGAAAAAAGATAAGATTTTAGTTACTGGATCTTTTCATACTGTTGGTGAAGTTAGAAAGTTGCTGATAAAAAAACAAAAATTAATGTTAAAAAAGAAAGCAACTGCATGAAAATTGTTGCTCTTAAAACAGAAATAATAACTCCAAAAAAAATTACGCTCTTTAAGTTAATTGATAAATACATAAAATCACTTAAAGAAGAATCCGTCATCGTTTTTACTTCTAAAATTGTATCTCTTTGTGAAGGCGCTGTAGTTAAAATCGGAACCATTGATAAAAACGAGCTTGTTAAACAAGAAGCCGAACTGTATATACCATCAGTCTTAAAGAAAAATTCTCTTGGACTTACTATGAAAAATAACATTTTAATTCCAGGAGCTGGTATAGATGAGTCAAATAGCGCTGGCTACTATACTCTTTGGCCTAAAAACCCTCAAAAAACAGCCAATAAGCTTCGAAATTACCTAAAAAAGAAGTTCAACCTTAATAAAGTTGGAGTCATTATTACAGACAGTCGAATTATCCCACTTCGTTGGGGTACGATTGGTGTTGCTATAGCCCACAGCGGTTTCTTAGCTATGAAAAACTATATTGGAACACCTGATTTATTCGGTAGAACTTTAGAAGTATCAACTTCAAATATTGCAGATGCACTTGCAACTGCTGCGGTCTTAGTTATGGGTGAAGGCTCGGAACAAACACCAATAGCTATAGCTTCAGGCTTAAACTTCATAGATTTTAAAAACGCAAATCCAGGCAAAGACGAACTTTCTAAACTTCATGTTGGACTTAAAGATCCAATGTATAAGCCTTTCTTTAAAAAAGTAAATTGGCAAAAAGGCGGAAACCGAGGCTGAAAAATGGGGGATAATCGTATTTAGATTGTCATAATAAGATAATTCATTATGTAAAATGGGGGATTTAAGCAAAATGAGAGGAATCTGAGAAAAGGGGAAAATAAGGAGATAATTAAGAGTAGAAGTAAGAAGAAAGAAACAAGAATTAAGTAAAATAACAAAAAATGATTTATATAGAATTTACACTATTCTCTGGAAGTGAGCACGCTTGACGTCGTAAAAGATACAATTTACGACGTCTTATCAATTCTACTCTTTACCTGCTTGTCTCTCATTTTTTCCTTACTTCATATTTGGATCATATATACATATAAGGGAGTGTACTCGTCCTCACTCTTTCTTATTAAAACTTAAATTAGATCACTTATATTGTAAGTAAACCTTTAAAAACGCTATAAATAAACAAGTAGTAAAAGCACTATTCTCTCGCACATTGGTGTCGTTTAATTTAGAGCCTTCTATAGTTCTAAATAAGCAAATTCAAAGCTAGTTATTATCTACTTATGTTTAAATACCAGTGCAAATGATATAGTTCTATATATTGGCTTAATTTAGACTGTTGTAATAGTCTAAATTGATAATATTGAGGCTATTTTATAATGTTATCCACATGCGGTAAAATTGATGGAACTAACTTTAGAGCGTAGTAATAGTCTAAATATTATATTTGGCTTGCGCATTAAGCATGGCTACAATTAAATTAAATATTCTTTTTTTAGCTTCAGTTAATACCCTATAGTTTTAATTAAATTAGACTATAGGTCTATTATTCACGTCCGTCACTTATGAATAATTTTATAATTTTACCTTCCCCTCTCCTCCACTTTCTACGTATCCCATTAAAATCCTATTGTAAGCGTAGCTGTAATAATTACAAATAGCCACACAAATAAATATTCCCTTATTGTCTGTTTAAAAAGCCTATTGTCCAAATAAGCATTTATTAAACCTGATAGGCAATAGTATGAGGATGTGACTAAAAGAGCTGATATAGAGGCTGTGAGAGGCAAAAATGAGGCTATTAAAGCAATTTGCGCAATAATCATGCTTATAAGAATTGCGTATAGATATAGGGTCTTTTCCAATACAATATCGAGTTTTATACTCCATAGTAGCTGAACTGCCAAAGGAAACACTACAATCCCCAACCCCAAAGCATTTACTAAATAATTAATTTTAAATGAGAATAAAATATTAGAAAACAAAAACACAATTACAGTTTGATAAAAGTAATTTACTGAATATGCCGCCCTGTATAATTGGAGACTCTTCTCTACTCCAACATTCAATATATTTGAGGTCAAAAACATAGCGTAAATTGATACTCCATAAATTAACACAAAAGGGAGCCTAGTAAGCCACCTCACAGGAAATAAAAAGTAAAAAAGGTAAAAAGATATCGTAAAAAAAACAGGAAGTATAAAAAGAGTTAGCCACTCTGACTTTTTAATCCCTTCTATTATTGAAAAGTATGTAAACGCATATGCTGCTAGTCCAAGAATTGGAATAAATACCCACGCTTTATCAAAAAGAAAAAAGGTTGAAAAAAGCATAAGAGCGCTAAGTAGTAATGTACTGATTACAAATCTCAGCCGTTTTTTAATCTTTAAGAATGAGTTAATTATTTTATTTTTATCAAAAGGGATTTTTATTCTTAGCATATTTAAGCCTCAAACTTCCAAATTCTCCATTACTTCTTCCCGTATATCAAAGTTAGAATAAACTTTATGTACATCTTCTATACTCTCTATTTGACTAACTAAATTTAATATTTTTTTTGCTGTATCAGCTTCATTTATTTTAACATAAGCTAAAGGCTTGTAATCAAGTTCCGGATTTATTTCGGATTTTAAACTCGATTTTTCTGGGATTTTCCCCATATTTTCAAAAGGAAAGTAAATAAAATAATGATCACTATCATCGTCTATATCAAATGCTTGAATTTCATCTGAAAATTTAAAAACCTCTTCTTCTTTTTCAGCATCTTTATTCAAAGTTATTAATCCGCATTTTTTAAATTGATATGATACCGATCCTTGAGCTCCGATTTTACCATTGTTCCTTTCAAGAGTTTGTTTTATCTGGGCATGAGTTCGATTTTGATTGTCAGTTGTTGCATGAATCATAAAAACAACGCCCATTGGTCCAAATCCCTCATAGGTTAGATCTATGATGCTTTCTTTATCCGGGCCCATCCCCTTTTCTATTGCTCTTGTAATATTCTCTTTTGGCATATTTGCGTTTTTAGCCTGAGCAATAGCAAGTCTTAGCTTTATATTATTTATAGGATCTATGATTCCGCTTTCTGAAACGGAAAGTGAGATAAGTTTTGATATTTTAGTAAAGACCGCTCCTTTCTGTTGATCTTTTATCCCTTTTTTTCTTTTAATTTGAGACCATTTAGAATGACCAGACATAATAAATATACAAAAATTGTTAATTTATAAATTAACTCGTTAACTCGCAAAACTCGTTAACTGAACAATAAGTAATTTTTATTAAAATTATTATACTTGACTTCTTTTCCATATTCCCTATACTTTCAAGGTTATGGAAGATCGAGAAACTTTAGAAAAACAAGCAATAGACGCAGCAATTAACTCTGATTGGAAGTCTGCAATTAAACTCAATAATAAGATTGTTTCAAAAGACAAAAAGAATCTAAATGCATTTTTAAGGCTGGGTTTTGCTTATATGCAAAAAAGTGAATTTCCAAATGCGAAAAAAAACTATAAAAAAGCTTTAAAACTCCAGCCAAAAAACCAACTAGCTCAAGATAGTTTAGAGAGAATTCAGATTCTCGAAGGGAAAAAGGGTAAAAAAAGCAAGAAAATTATTGTTAGGTTTGACCCTAATTTATTTCTGGAAATTCCTGGAAAAACAAAAAGTATTAATTTAGTTAAATTAGGGCAAAAAAGTGCATTAGCCCAACTTACAATTGGACAAATAGTTGAGCTTACCCCTAAAAAAAGGAAAATTGAAGTACGCACCGAAGCAAATGAGTATCTCGGATCTGTGCCAGATGATGTATCTAAAACTTTGTATTTATTTATAAAAGGAGGAAATAAATATAAAGGATTTGTTCAGGATTTCTCGCTCAATAATATAAGTGTATTTATAAAAGAAGTAAAAAAAGGGAAAAAGTACTCAAAATACACGTCTTTTACAAAAGATATGCAGCATGATCTTGCTCGCCTCCAAGAGAAAGAAAAACAAGACGCGTCTGGAGAATTAGACGACACTGATGTTACTCACAACGAGATTGACAGTTTTGAGGAGAACTTAGCAGCTCAAGAAGAAAAAATATATCTACCCTATTCTTCAGATGACGATGATAGCGAAGAAGAATAGTGTTTGATTTTATTTTTTAAAAATACTATCGACCCTCTTAGTTTTCTTTTACTTATAAAATGTTTAAGTTCCTTTGGGGCTTCCATATCGCCCATTGACTTATACGCTAGCAAAAATGATATAAATAAAATTAGAATTAAAATTAGTGTTATGATCATATAAAATTAGTTTTTGCTGTTAGACCATTTTCTTTCAATATCGCCTAGATTCACTATTATATCAGAGATTTCACTCTCGCCTAAAACAAGCTTGCAACTAAAAAAATTACTAATATCCTTTGCTGTTTCAGAAAATGGTTTTTGCGTTTCAATAATTTCACAATTATTATCGGTCATACTGCTTTTCGAAATATCTACAACTCTTATACCGGAGTTCTCTAAGGTTTGGGCTACTATATCTGCGCTTGTATATTCTTTCGTATATAAAACTTGAACGCTTTTTCTTTCTTTCCTATAGGTACTATGAAAAAACAAACCATTATATTTCTCCTCAAATCTTTCGCTGTCAAAAACTAGGTCTTTAGAAATATTTATTTTTTCTGGAGTATCAAGAAATCTAATACTATTTTTTTTAAGCGTCAAGACTTTGTACGCTAAATATAATCTATCTAAAAAATTGGCGTTTGATTTACTAAACAAAATGTTTCTTATTCTAGGCTCAACTATACTAATGTCTTCTTTTTTTCCATAATCAATATCTACGCTTCTTGGATAAAAATAATACTCGGTAAATGTAAGAATCGTGCCAGTCAGAGCTCGTTTATATAAATCCGGGTCTTTTTCCAAATCTACAAGCTTATTTAATGCGCCTACTCTATAAAAACCAAAACCTCCAGGGACATTAATTTTAAGATCCGAATAAAAATTTAAAATATAATTAGATTCGCCAGACGTACTAATAGAAAGCAAGGTGGGCCTTTCATCTAGAATAAATACGTTTATGCGATCCGGACGCTTATATATTAGCGAGTTGTATGTTTGTACAATGAAAAACACGAAAAAACCCAATAAAATCAAGGTTAAAGTAACTTTCTTTAAATTGTTTTTTATTTGTTTCTCCTGCCTCTTCTTCATTTTTAAAACTAAGGATTTTTCATTAACCTAATATTTCTAAGCCTCTTCACTACTTCATCTTTAGGCATTTTTTTAAGTAGAAAAAGTTTTTTGACAATCGATAAAGACGCTTCAATTTCCGATCTAACTACATATTTTGCACCTAAATCAAGGGCTCTTTCCTGGTCTGTTGAGTTATGTACCCTACTAATTATATATATGCTAGGACTGAGTTTTTTTGAATTCAATATAACAGCTTCCTGATTTGTTTTTCCAGGAACAGATACAACCACTGCGAGGGCTTTTCCTGTCTTTACAAATTTTAAAGTATCCATGTCTGTTGGATCCCCATAGACTACATTAACTCCCTCTTTTTTTGCCTTTTCAACAGTATTTATATTGTAGTCTATGCCTATAAAAGGTATATTGGCTAAGTTCAAGGATCTTCCTACAGTAGAACCGATGCGTCCATATCCGCATATCACAACATGATCAGCAATAGCAAACTCTTCTAATGGAGATTTATCAAAATCTAACTTATGTTTAATAAATACTTCAATAGCAGGTATATATTTCTTGAAAAATAAACGTATGAAATAATATATATTGTATTTATTATTTATAATCCATGGAGTAATTAAGAGGCTCAATATTACAGCTGTTATTAAAAAAGTAAATTGTTGTGATGAAAATACACCATTAAAGTAAGCTAACAAAATTAAAATAAATGCATTTTCACTTATCTGAAATAAGAAAATAGCGATAGTAAAGGCCATTCTTGAAGAAAATTTAAAATATAAAAACAAGCTCAAAAATATTATTACTTTTGCTGTAATAATCAGTAAGGTAAAAAATAGTACTTGCGGTATTATAGAAATAATTTCACTAACCTGTATATTCGTTCCAATAAAAACAAGGAAAACTATTGCCGTGATGTCTCGTAATGGCCTTATCTGAGAAAAAATATGAAAGTGCTCAAGGCTCTGTGCAATTAATACTCCTGCAATAAATGCCCCAACAAATATGTGAAGATTTAATAGTGAAAATACGCCCACAATAAAAAACATAAAAATAAAAACAAGTAAATTTAGAAGTTCTCTTGAAACTTTTGCAACTATATCAAAAAGTATTGGTATGACTCTTTTTCCAATAAAAAACGTTAAGTATAGAATTAAAGCAGCTATAGCAAGAGATATGAAAACGTTCTTTGTAAGCTCCAGAAATGATACATTTTGACTGTTAAAAAGAGTAAATATGAGTATAAGTGGAATAAAAGCTAAATCCTGGAACATTAAAATTCCAACAGTCACTTCTCCTAAAAAAGAATCCTCTTCTCCCCTATCTTGTATTATTTTAGAAACAATAGCTGTTGACGATGATACAAAAGCAATGGCAATTAGAAAAGACTGTAAAGGGGTAAACCCGAAAAAACTACTGACAATTGCTACAAAAAAAGTGGTTAAAAGGAGTTGAAGAAGCCCTCCCAAAAGTATAAATCTCTTCAATACAAAAACTTTTTGTAAATTTATATTTATGCCAACTGTAAAAAGTAGTAAAGCAATCCCAATATAGGCAAAGCCGTTAATTATATCTGAAGATATAATGCCTTGAAAAAAATTCCCGAGTATAACTCCACCAATTATATAGCCAACCAAGGGCGAGATATTTATTTTTTTTGCTAAAAATCCGAATATGAATGGTACAAAAAGGAATATAAAAAAGCTTATAAAAGTCTCAAATGGTATCTGCCCCATAAAAAATTATATATTACTGTATGAGTTCTTGCTCGCAGTTGATACAGTATTTAGCCTCTGGAATAAGATCTAATCTTTTTGAAGGGATTTGATTTTCACATCTCTCACAAACTCCATACTTATTTTTTGCAATTTTTTCAAATGCTCTTTCAATAAATTCTATTTTCCGATTTAGAGATTTTATTTGCGCCTGTATTGTATCGTGGCCTACTTGCTCTCTCACATCAGTATCAATTGCAGCATTATCAGAAGCGTGGTCAGGATCTGCAAATGGATCATCTTTTTTTAGTTCTTCTATTTGTCGAAGGGTTTCTTCTCTGTCTTTAAGAAGACTTTCTTTTTTCTTTTTTATGAATGTTTTTGAAAACTTTTTTGCCATTTTTTAGTTGTTTAAATTTTAATAATTTAAGCCGCTCAAATATAAAGCTTCTGAAATGATATATGAATATCAAAGTAAATGTCAATAGTAGAACTGCAGATAAAAGGAAGTTAAAACCAAAGCCAAATAATATTGTTTTATCTGTTTTTAATGGATCTATAATTAGAAAAATTAAAGAGAAAAACCACCAAAAAAAGAAAAAGTTTGAACCTTTTAGAAACTTATCTCGTCTTACTGCAAAAAGTAACTTATAAGATAAAAAACATGCTATTAAAAATATTATTCCTTCGTATAATGAGGTCAAATGTCTTGACCCTTCAAGTCCAGGGTATTCTAAGGATAATACAAAGTTTGTTCTACCGCCTATCTCACTTCCAGATAAAAATGAGCCTAATTTTCCAAGTCCTAAAGCTAAAAAAGCAGCAGGAATAACATAGTCAAACGTTTCCCTTATATCAATGTTCCTCATATTGAAATAAAGCCACATAGAGACGAATGCACCGATTAAAAATCCGTAAATTGAAATACCGGGGTAACCATTTATTAGAATAAATTTAAAAATACTGAACCCAAAATCTTCAAAGTTTAAAGCTACATGAAACACTCTGCCCAACAATAATCCCCCTGATATTGATATAAATAAGCCGTCAAATATTTCTTCCTCTTTTCGAGATGTTAAAAGAAAATTTTTCCACAAAAGAAACGAACCCCAAAAAAACGCCAAGACCAAAAAAACGCCATTTGTATAGATTTTTATAACTGGCAAATCCAATAATATAGGAAGCATGTTATCATTATAGATAAAATGTGGAAAATCTCAATCATTATTATTTTAGGATTTTTACTACGAATTCTAGGAATTAATTGGGACCAAGGTTCTCATCTGCATCCAGATGAACGAATGCTAATGATGGTTGCTGATAAGATTCATTTTTTTGAAAATTTAAATCCGGAATTTTTTAACTACGGATCTCTTCCAATCTACTTATTAAAGGGAACCGGACAAATTCTAGACTCTGTTTTTTCTACAAGTTACTCTTTTTATGGGGAAATGCTGTACCTTGGAAGATTTTTGTCTGTTTTAGCAGATGTTGGAGTTATCTTTCTTATTTACAAGATTGCAATTATTATTTTTAAAAAGGAAGAAGTGGCCTTATTTTCAGCATTTTTGTATACAGTAGCATTCTTTCCGATACAAAACTCCCATTTTTTTATTGTTGATACTTTTTTAAATTTTTTTATAACTCTTTTATTTTACGCTTCCCTTTTATATCTACATAAGTCAAGTAGAAAAAGACTTCTCTTCATTTCAATTGCACTTGCCGCTGCAATAACGTCCAAATTTACAGCAATAATCTATATTCCCTTGATATTAATCATTGTTTTTTATAAAAGCAAAAAAAGGCTTACTGACTTATTTCTTTTTACTTTTTACTTATTTCTTTTTACCTTTACCTTTATGCCTTTTGCATATATAAATTACTCAAAATTTATTGTTGATATTAAACTTCAATTAGAACTAAACAGCAACCCTTATGTTTTTCCATATACTCTACAATATGTAGGAACCATCCCCTATTGGCATTACTTAAAAAATATATTTTTATGGGGACTTGGCCCAGTAATTAGTATTTTATCTATTTTAGGCTTATGGTTTTTATTCAAATCAAAAGCATTACATTTACAGCGTATATTTTCTGGTAAGAATAAGTTTATTTTATTATTTTTGGTTTTTTATATTTGGTACTTTTTAATTATCGGTAACTCAGCTGTCAAGTTTATGCGCTACATACTTCCCGTCTACCCATTTTTAGTAATTCTAGCTGGTTACACCAGTTTAAAAGCCAAAAAATTACACCTGCGAGGTGTAATTATTATGGCTGGCCTGGCTGTAATCTGGACTTTTTTGTTTTTAAGTATTTATACAAAAGAACACACGCGGATATCTGCGTCAAACTGGATAATTAACAATGTTCCAAAAGGTTCAACTTTGGCTGTTGAACACTGGGATGATCGACTTCCTATTTTTGATGGAGAAAATTACACATATGAAGAATTAACACTTTATGACCAGCCTGATAATGAAGAAAAGTGGTTTAGTATTAGAAACAAATTAGAACGTTCAGATTATATTATTATAGCTTCTAATAGACTCTATAACCCTATACAGAAACTTGCTTCATGTTCTATGTATAAAATATGTTTTCCGATTAGTTCATCGTACTACAAAAGATTATTTTCTGAAGAATTAGGGTTTAAAAAAGTCGCTGAATTCACATCCTATCCGGGTTTTCGAATAGGAAATTTTAATTTCGAAATAAACGATGACATTGCCGATGAATCCTTTACTGTCTACGACCACCCCAAAATAATAATTTTTGAAAAAGAGTTATGATAAAAAAAGACTTTCTAATTATTCTTTTACTAATTACTTTAACCGCAATTACACGATTTATTTTTTTAGAAAAGATTCCCACTGGGCTTCACGGAGACGAGGCGTGGCTTGGTCTTTGGGCCAGAGAAATTATTCAAAATGGATACATTGGAGTTTTTTCAGGAGATGCGCTTGGCAACCCTATTGGCCTCGCATATATAACACCAATTTTTTTTAAACTTTTTGGTGAATCAGTTTCTTCAATAAGACTAACAGTGAGTATTTTTTCTATAGGTACTGTTTCATTTTTTTATATTTTTTTAAGACTTTTTTTTACCAAACTTCCTTCATTTTTAACAGCATTTGCGTTTAGCTTTTCTCTCATTTACTTGCACTATTCAAGAACAGGTTTTATGTTAACAACAGCTTTATTTTTTCAAATTGCTACTCTAGTATTTATTTTAATAGGGCGAAATACAAAAAAGCATTATTTAATTTTTATTGCTGCGGTTTTTGCTGGTTTAGGTATGTATACATATAACGCATTTATTCTCTTTCCTATGACCATAATCTTACTTTTGGTTTTTGATGTACTATCTAATAAATTTCACCATATAGAAATTAAGAGATTAATACTTTTTGTATTTACATTCATAATTATTAGTCTACCACTACTGAAAATAGTTATAACACAACCAGATTTCTATTTTTCCCATCATAAAACTATTTCTATTTTGAACAAAGCTGAAATTAAAGACATAAATTCGTTTAATCAAAAAGCATATTTGATAATTCAAAATGGTTTTAATAAAATCAACTCTTTTTTTAAAGGAGATGTTTTTGACTATGCCGATGGATTTGGAGATTTTTATAGCTTCCACTTAGTTGATCTTATCTTATTTGGACTAGGAAGCATTTTATTATTTAAAAACCTAAATTTAAGCAAAGCTTTTCTTTTGTTTTCCTTAATTATATTTCTTTTAAGCTCTTTTTTAACATTCGGCGGTACTTATAGAAGAATTATTTTAATCATGCCCTATCTCTATTTTTTTGCTGGGAATGCTATTTCTTTTCTAATAAAACAAAATAAGTTATTCCCAATACTTATATCTCTAGTTGTAATTATTAGTTCTTTTATTAATTTTCAAACCTATTTTTTTAAATTTCCTCATTCCCCATTAATAAAATGGGTTTATGCATATGATTTAAAAGAAACAATTATAAAATTAAAAAGCGTTTATGTTTCACAAAGTCAAGTCTTATTTTTTTCCGATAGATGGAGTTGTAATTATGAAACAATTCAATTTTTATTGCCTAATTTAAACTGTGTAGATAGATCTATAGAATTCGGTAATTTTAATTTAAGAGATTCCTCCGATAAAAATATTTATGTTCTTATGGGCGACTACATTCCCTATATTACACAGATAAAATACCTTTCTCCAAAAGGCAAAGAATATTTTGTTTACGATGATAGTCGTCTAATTGCCATAATTTATCAGCTTTGAAGTTTAGAGGAACTTTTTAAAAATCCTTAATATCCCCTGTTTCCAGCCTACTGTATGAGTTGTGCCTGCAGGTCTAGATTTAATTTCTTTATAGTTATTGATATACCATTTATATGATTTAATTAAACTTTGCGCATTCGAATATTTTGGTACCCATTTTAACGTATCAGTCAAACGTTTAATCGAAACATATGAGTCTTTATCTGCAGTCGCATAAATCCATTTATAAAGAGGTGAAAGTTTTAGCTTTTCCAAAATAAATAGAGCTGCTTTTATTGGCATTGCAGGTGTAGAAAGTATTTTTGATCCTGAATTTGCATACTCAAATAATTTGATTAAGTCTTCTTTTACAGAGTTAAAATTTTTAGCTCCGATATTAAACACTGTATTTATCTTTTTTTTGTCTTTAAAATTAGCTATTCTAAAAATTGCTTCAGTTAAGTCATCAACGTCTAATAATTGATAACGATTGTTACCTGATCCTATCACTGGTATTTTCTTTCCGTCTTTTATCCAGTCGAACAAAATCTCAAAGACTCCAAGTCTATGGGTACCGATGAATGTTTTAGGCCTAATAACAGTAACTAACAGGCCTTTTTTTCTGTACTCTTCGCATAATTTCTCTGCTTGTATCTTACTCTCGCCATAAGCGCCAACCCCAACTAATGGATCTGTCTCATAAACTGGGTGCTTCTTTGGAACCCCGTAAACAGCTGTTGATGATATATATATAAAGTGCGATACCTTATTTTTTAAGCAATTTTCCAAAAGGTTCTTAGTCCCGTTTACATTTACTTCAAAAATATCTCGCTCTTTCCAAAGAGGAAGCGCTGCGGCAGCGTGTATTAAAATATCCTGATCTTTAGTAAAAAGATCCATATCTCGCCTATCTCTTACATCACCTTTAATAAATTTTGATTTTGGATACTCTTTCTTATCAAATGGTTGAATATCACAAAGCGCTAACTCATTGCTTTTATTAAAAAATCGCCCAGCAAGATGTAGTCCTAAAAAACCAGCGGCACCAGTAATTGCAATTTTCATACGACAAAATATTATAAACGATTATGCTAAAATAAATAAGTTTTAATGAAAAAAGAACTAAAAGTTGGATTTGACCTTGATGGTGTAATTCTATACAACCCAGCAAGAGTAGCAAGGCCTATACTCGCATTATTTAGAAAACTTTTTATTCATAAGCCAAAAAGCCATTTCTATATTCCACAAAGTAGCGTTGAAAAACTATTTTGGTTTTTACTTCATAAAACAAGTTTTAAACCTGCATACGGTTATAAAAGACTCATTAATCTGGTTAAAAATAAAAAAATTAAAGCATATTTAATAACTGGGAGATATAGCTCTTTAAAATCAGATTTTATAGACTGGACTGATAAACTAGACGCCAAATCTGTATTTACAAAAGTTTTATATAACAAAAATAATAAACAACCACATAAATTTAAAGAAGATATGATTAAAAAGTATAACCTTGACGTTTTTGTTGATGATAATTGGGATATTGTTCAATTGCTTTCAGAAAAGAAAAGAAAGGCTCTTACGATACTTTGGATTACTAATTTTTTAGACCAAACAATTTTATTTCCAAATAAATTCCGATCTTTAAATCAAGTTATTGATTATTTAGAAAAAAAGCTTAAATTTTGAGATGTTTGGTATTCTTCTTGACCATTCGGACAGCTTAATAAAAAAGCCGCGAACTGCGCGACTACTTTCTAATGTGAGATTTTTCACCATCTCTTCAATTTTAATACGTTTTGTTGCTTGATTTAAAAGACTCAGAAAATCTCTGGTAGTAATTATTCCTATTGGATTTCCACTATTATCAGTTATTACAACACTACCAATTGATTTTTCAATTATCATGTCAAGCGCTTGCTTTAATGTGTTATTTGGATTAAGGGTCAATACATATTTTTGAGTAAAGTTTATTATTCTGCTATGTTTGAAACTATCAGTTCTCGATCCTTTTTTATCTCCTTTATGTTTTTTTTCTCTTGGACTAACTAAATAATTTATAAGATCGTAGTGGGCGATAATTCCTTTAAGTTTCATATTTTTATCTATAACAATCAATTTTGAAACTTTATGTTTTTTAAAAGATCTCAATGCTTCAGTAACTAAATCATCCTCGTAAATCGTTATTAACGGCGCCTTTTTTAGCTTTAAATAGTCTTTAATTTTAAGATCAAAGGCCTTTGAATCTTGTAGGATAGTCAGTATATGCCTTGCGGAAACAATCCCTATAAATTCCTTTTTTTCATTAAAGGCAGGTAGATAATGAATTTTTGATTCAATCATTAATTGAGCGATTTTCCCAACAGAATAATTCATATTTACTCTTGGGGGATGAAATAAACAATTTTCAACTTTTGAGTTTCCTGGATGAGAACTCCTAATTAAGCAATAATAAGGATTAATTATTCCAATATATTTTTTATTTTCATCAAATACAAAAGCTGAGTCATGAGATGATGAGAGGCTAGATAAGGCTTTAGAAAGCGTGATATCTGGCGATATCTTAATGATGTTTTTTACCTTTATCAGGTTTGTTAACTGCATCTTTTAGGTTAAGATTACTTTCTTTTTACTCTAATCAGTCCAGAGCAAGGAACGACTTCTATTCCTTTTCTTTCAAGCTCGTCTAAATATAGATTTGCGCCAATAGAGTCTGCTGCCATATGCCCGGCATCTATCACATTTATGTGTAATTTATTTAGATCTGCAATAACTTCTTCAGGAATATGCATTTCGACTAAAGTTCCTACACCTGCTTTTGCAAGTTGTATATAAAGCTCCTTTGACGGATTTGTTCCTCCAGTAAATCCAACAATTATCCTTCCCGTCCTTCTATTTTTTGATCCAACAACTACGCTTGGAGCAGCCTTACCTTTAATTGCCTCTATAAACTCAGGTATTTCATTTATATGATCTAATAAATCCCCTACGCTATCATATTTTTGGTCTCCTATATAATCCTGTAAGAATTTATTTCCTAAATTATCCCAAACCGTATGTAGCGCCAAAAGTGGAATATCCAAAAGTTTTGCAGCGTCAACTGTTTGTGAGTGATTAAGTGGTTTAAATCTCCTTTGCACCATGGCTTTTCTTGTATCAAACAAAGAATGAGCGACGTTCTCAGGAACTCCAGCTTTAGCAAACATGTCAACTTGGATATCTATTACCTCGTGCATGCCAGCAAGTGCGTGACCGCTGGGATGATGAGAAATTAAAGCATCAATTTTTTCTCCTTTTTGATTTAATCTATCAGTAAGAAGTACTTCTGATGCTTGAGCGTCAATTCCTGCAAGAACTTTTTTAATCTCTTTTTTTGGACTTCCATACAAAATTCTCGAGTCTGAATAAGGATTTTGTAGGTTTTCCAAGTCAAAATATTTTTTATCCTTGTCACTTAGTTTTTTATGCTTTTCTATTGTTTTTTGAAGCTGATTTTTTACCTCTTTAAGTCCTCTTGGGTCAGATTCCATGCCCATTTTTACCGCTAGTTCATATATTTGCTGAAGTGTCATGCTTTGCTATTGTAATTTATTCAACAACATAAAATCAAGAGGGAAAAAGGAAGTGTAACTTAAAACTTGAAACGTGAAACAATGAAAAAACCGAAGATACTAATTTACTTTGCACATTGAGAAGTGATTAACATTTTAAATAGCCGATTGCTCTCACTAAGCAAATAAATGGTATCGAGGTTTTTTTGATAGAAGCACTCAAAATTTATCAATGCTATAATTAAGCTGTTATTTTAGCCGGGGTGGCGGAACTGGCAGACGCGTAGGTCTCAAAAACCTATGATGGCAACATCATGAGAGTTCGAGTCTCTCCCCCGGCACTTAAAGTATTATCGTTTCGTCTCGTTCTGGACCGGTTGAGATTATTTTTATAGGAACACCAAGAAATTTTTCAATAAAATCTATATATTTTCTACAATTTGATGGTAATTCAGTGATTTTTTTTACTCCATCAATCTCTTCTTTCCACCCTGGAAAAGATTTATAAACAGGCTTTAGTTTCGCTAATTCAATATAGCCAGAATTGACGTATGATATTTTTTTACCTTTATATTTATATCCCACACACACTTTTAATTCTCTTAGCCCTGATAAAACGTCAATTTTCGTAATTGCAATTTTTGTCATTCCGCTAATATCACATGCAAACTTAACAGCTTCAAGATCAAGCCAACCTATACGCCTTGGTCTACCTGTTGTAGTGCCATATTCATTACCTTTTTCTCTTAAATGCATTGCTTTTTTGTCATTAAATTCAGTAGGAAAAGGACCTTCACCAACTTTTGTTGCGAAGGCTTTAACAACTCCCCAGACATCATCCAGCTCTTTTTGTAATATTCCAGAACCAGCACTTACTGCTCCTGAAATTACATTTGATCCTGTTGTAAAAGGATAAGGAGACCAGTCTATGTCAAGCATTATTCCATGGGCACCTTCAAATAAAATATTTTTATTTTGTTTTTTAGCATCTCTTAGTATCTGATATGTATCCCTAATAAGAGGAAGCAACTGTAATCTGTATTTTTTAAATTTTATGATTTCTTTTTTTATGTTTATTGGAGATACTCCGAAAAGTTTAAGTATTTTGTTTTTAATTTTTGCTTGGAAAGTAAACTTTTCAACAAAAATCTCCCAATTTATAAGCTCATAGAGCCTTATTCCGTTATAACTTACTTTATCTGAAAATGTTGGACCTATCCCTCGTTTTGTTGTACCAAGCTTATTTTTACCTCTGGCATTCTCATACGCTTCATCAAGCTCCTTATGATATGGCATGATTAAATGACATCGTGGTGATATTACAAGCTTTTTTTGTGCGTTTATACCTTCTTTTTTAAGTATTTCCAGCTCTGTTATTAAAACTTCCGGGTCTATAATAACTCCATTTGCGATGACTCCAACTGTTTTTTTGTTTATTATCCCAGACGGAATTAAGTGAAAGGCGAATTTCTTTTCTCCGATTATTACAGTGTGCCCTGCGTTGTTACCTCCATGAAATCGGACTGTATAATCTGCGCTTTTCGCGAGCAAATCTACTATTTTTCCTTTTCCTTCATCTCCCCACTGTGTTCCAATAACCGCATCTATCATTTTGTTTTTTTTGCTAAATTTGAGGCTAATCCTATATATTTTTTTGGTTCAAGTCTAATTAAAATTTTATCAGCAATTAATTTAAGATACATTTCCTTAGTAAGCTTTTTACCATACACTGTTTTTTTAATTTTTTCAAAGCCTTTTTCATCACCTTTTGATTTTAAATAGGTTTGAATAGCTTCTGATAGGACTTCCCAGTGATTATCTAACTCAATAAGCGCTATTTTATCTTCGAATTTTATAAGATTTAAACCTTTTATAATATTTTTCCAGGCTAAAATAGTATGTGTAAGTGTGGTACCAAAGGTTCGAGAGATTGTCGAATCCGAGAGATCTCTTTGCAAACGAGATGATAGTAGCTTTTCTTGATAAAAACTAATCATTGCGTTTGACAACTTTAAGTTTCCTTCTGCGTTTTCAAATTCTATTGGATTTATTTTTTGAGGCATGGTAGATGAGCCGACTTGTTTCTTGCTTTTCTGTAAACTTACAAGCCCCAACATATTATATAGCCAGATATCAGACACTAAATCAATTAAAATCCCATTTACTATAAATATCGTTTGAAAAAATTCAATGATATTGTCGTAAGGAAGAATTTGTGTTGTAAACAAATTTGTATTCAATCCCAAACTACCTAAGAAATTCTTGCTAAATTCCACCCAATTTACATTTGGAAATATAGCGTTTAATGCATTGTAATTTCCTACTGCTCCATTTAATTTAGCCTCAAACTCGAATTTTTTTAATTTTATTTGTTGTTTTTTAAGCCTCTCTTCATAGTTTTTAAACTCTTTTCCAAATGTTGTAGGAACAGCGGGTTGACCATGGGTTCGTGCAAGAAACGGTGAATCAGCATACTTTACAGATAGTTTTCTAATTAAACTTATAATCTGTGATAATTCTGAATCTAAGACTTCTTTATGAAACTCTTTTAAAAGAAGTGCCTGCGCTATGTTATTAGTATCGCTTGACGTCAGTCCGATATGGATAAAGGGAGAGAGTTTTTGAAGTTTATTTTTCTTAAATTCTGCTCTTAAATAATATTCAATTGCCTTAACATCGTGATTTATTTCTGCCTCTAATTTTTTTACTTTCTTGGCCTCATCTAAATCAAATTTATCAAATATCTTATTAACCTTTGTAATCTCAGAAGTCGAACATTTCGGCACGATTTCTTTTGAGGATAAAAACTTTAGATACTCAAGCTCCACAAATATTCTTTTTTTTATAAGCGCATACTCACTGAAATATTTACTCAAAGTTTCCGTTTTATCCTTATACCTTCCATCAATTGTAGAAATATTTTGAAGATTGCTGCCGCTTGACACGCAGATATAATAACTAGAATTTTTAAAAATTGCAATTGATGTAAAATAAAATATGCTGATTCTAGGAACGATTATCTTTGTTTTTTTTATATTATTAATATTTGTTTCAAGAAAACACTCACCTGTCCCCTACTTCCCGACTAATAAAAAAGATATTCCTTTGATTATTAAAGCCTTGGATTTAAAAAACAATAAAGCGGTTGTTGATCTTGGTGCAGGTGATGGAATTGTGATTTTTGAAGCTGCCAAATATGCATATGACAACAGTTTAAAGAACAAATTTTATGCTGTTGAGATAAATCCTATACTTGTTTTAATTATGAACTTAAAGAGACTCTTTCATAAAAACAGGAAAAATATTTACATCCTAAGAGATGATTTTACAAAAATGAGCCTGAAAAGATTCAAAAACGCAGTCTTTTATCTATATCTTTCACCAAAATATCTTCAAATCGTATATAAAAAAATAAAAAAAGAAGCCCCAAACTCAAAAATCTTATCTTATTTTTACAAGTATAAATATTTAAGTAAATTCAAAAAAATTAATGGTGAAAATAATTTATACAAAGCCGTTGCTTAGAGGAGTCACGTGTTTGTCATTGAAAACAGCCTCGTATATACCACTTTCTAATTTTAATAAATAATCACTAAGCTCTTCTAATACCAAGGAGCCTACGCCTTCACTGTGCATTAAATACGAAAGAGCATTCTCTAATACTTTTTCTTTTTGATCCTTATGGATAGAAGAAAGGGCAATTAATTCTCCTATTGATAGCTTTGGACTATCACCTAGTACCTCATGCAAACCAGGAACTATTCTGAGTGTTCTTGGTATCTGTTCTTGCATCTCTTCAAGAAAAGCTGTTGTTTCTTCTCTGCTCAACTTTCCATCCAATAATCTAGCATAACGATTTTCTTTTGTTTTTAATCCTAGAAATTGGTCAATATCTTTTTCCGTTAATGTTCCGCTAGACGCCTTACCTTCTAACCACTCTTTTTTTAACTTTCTTTTTTCAATGTCAATTTTTGATTCAAAATATCTGCTTCTAAACTGACCAACTACTATTCCAGCATTTCTAACTATTCTGTTTTCAGCGCCTATATTAGGCCTTAGCGGATCAAATGGGAGCTTTAATTTCTTAAACGCATCTCTAATTTCAATCACAAACGGATCCTCTATTCTATCCTTGCCTTCTATTTTAGGCATTACCCTACCATCTGTTACTGGACTTCCTTCTACCATATCTTATAGTGTATATTAATACGATTAAAATTGATAATACTTTTAGCTTATAATAAAGATATTGCGTTTGTCAAGCAGGATTTGTGTAACTTAGAACGTATAACTTGTAACCTGTGAGTAAACCTACAGGTTTTACGTTTCAAGTTCCACGTTACAATGTGCTCCTTGACAAGATTAAGATTATAGGCTAAATTTTATTTATGAACGAAATTAGTAACGATAGGCCTCCTGGCAAATTAAAGAAGAAAGCAATTGCATTTACTACGGCAGCGGCTTTAACAATGGGTGGAATTGCTGTAGGTCAACTGAAAAATCATTATGATCAACCCCATGGAACGCCATATCAAACACACAGCCTCCACGAATCTGCTGGTGTCAACCACTGGGAAGAACAAATTAAAAATCAATTAAGACCTGGAGGAGAAATACAACTTGCTGATATAGAGATTGATGTGCAAAACGGCATTCTTAACGGCAGATACACACCAACAGTTAAGAACACAGGCGATGGTGTTGTTGGAAATATAGCTGTGGAATTCAAACCTGGAGCACATTTTAATATTGAAAACGCCGTGGTAATTAAAGGTGACAACGTTGACCCAAATGATCCAAATGGAGATTTGTGGGCTTGGGTTGACGGAGATCACTTAGGATTGCAAAAAGATGTTTTTTTAAGTTTAAGTGGTCAGACTGCAAATCATATAACTCAAAGTCGAAAGATAGTTACTTTTGCTGGTTTCAATGACCAAGGAGATGTAAGATACAGTGACTCTACAGGTACAAAAATAGCAACAAGGGATATCGTACCAGCTCAACCTCCAACAGCTACAAACAAATAGTTATCTAATACTCTCTGCTACCCAATAGCCTACTATTGCAGCCGAAACAATAACATTTAACGATTTGTTTATCCCCCACATAGGGATTTCAACTATTTGATCTGCTGATTTAAGCGTCTCTTTCTTTACTCCAGATGTCTCATTCCCCAATATCAAGGCTAATGGGTAGGAATAATCTACTTTTGTATAATCAACAGCCTGCGCGTCTTGTTCTACTGCAATGATTCGTGGAACGTGTAACGTGGAACGTAAAACGTTAATTGCCTCAACAGCAGACTTTTTATACTCCCAAGGCACTATCTTATATGTGCCTATTGATGCTTTTACTATTTTATGATTTGGTGGTATTTCTGTTTGTCCACAAATATATATTTTTGACACATTTAAAGCGTCAGCAAGACGAAATATCCCGCCGACGTTGTAGGTATCATATATATCCTCAAGTATAAAATACAATGGTCGCCTCTTGATGTTTTTTAAGGTTCTTTTAGCCTTACCTTCATCAATATCTCGAAGTTCTTTCGCATTAAGTTTCATACACAATTATAACAATTACAAATTTACTATTAACGAATTGCGAATTAACATATTAATCCGTTAATGCGTTAATACTTTAATCATTTAATTAATAATTTGTATATTACTGTCCTATAGTTGACAAACCTTAATCTTATAGTATAATTCTATTTAGTAATATGAATAAAAATCAAAGACTAGTAACTTACATAATAGCGCTTGTTCTATTTGCAGGATCTTTCTCACCTGTATTTGCACAATACGGCCCATACGGTGGACCAGATGTATCAAAGTCTATTCTTTTAGATAAAAAGGTTGGAAAGCCTTTTCAATCTAAGGGAGGATCTTCAATAGATTATCTAGACAATCTTTCATCTTCAGACTTTAGATTTGATCCAGGTCAAGAAGTATTATTTAAAATAACAGTAAAAAATACATCAGATGCCAAACTTTATGGTATTACTGTATCTGAATTTGTTCCTTCATACCTAACAAAAGTATTAGGCCCAGGTTCATACAGCAGCGAAAATAGAACAATAACTATAAACGCTGGAGACTTTGCAAAAGGAGAGGAAAAAACATATTCTTTTACTTTTAAGATAGCTGGCCAAGAAGCACTACCAAGTGATAAAGGTGTTATCTGTTTAGTAAATAAGGCACAAGCTTCAGGCGACAGCGTATTTGACGAAGACACATCACAATTCTGTATTGAAAAACAAGTAGTTGGTGTAAAAGAAGTGCCAGCAGCTGGACCAGGACTAGGACTTGGACTTTTAGTTCTTCAAGGTCTTGGAGTTGGAACAGGAATTTGGTTAAGAAAAAGAAACTAATTAATAATTTTTAATATAGGTATATATATAAGTAAGATAAAACCTTTTAACACTTGACAGATTAAAAATTTATTGTATACTATAAGATAAGTAATAATATGAACCACTCAGAAAATCCACAATCACATTTACCAAAAAGCGCAATTTTCGCCATGGTAGGAGCATTAGCTTCTCCAGCCCTTCTTGCTGCTTGTGGCAATGATAATGGAGCAATAGAAGCGTCAACAAGTACAATAAGTTCGACATCAACAACTGAAGTACTTCCTACAACTACATCATCCACTTTGCCAGAGGCAACGACAATTCCAGAAACAACTACAACTACGGAAGCCTTACCTACAGATAGATTTGAGTATTACGCAAAGGATTTTCAAGAAGCTTATCCTGAACTTACCAAAGAACAGGTTAAGGGCGAATTAGAAAACTTAGCAGGTTTAGTAACTCAAATTGAACCTGTAATGAACTTTGTAGCAAGTACTACAAATTCTGGGATTGAAAGAGATCCAGGAACTGGTCACCCATTAGATTACGAAGGTCCGGTAATTGTAAATGCACCTGAAGGTGCATATGCGTATCTTTCTCACGGACGTGGAACTCTTACCGCTCCAAACGGTTTCCAAATAGAACTTCCATGGAAAGAAAACAACGTATATCTTACATATATCAGAGGTGTTGCAGATGATGGCACTTCAGCAGACTTAAATCAAGGCTGGAAATTTAATAAATTTGCAGTAGGGTTTGCATACAAAAACCACGCCGCAGATACTAGACATGAAGAGGTTAATACTGATAACGGTCAAATAATAAACCTTGAACAATTCTCTCAAGACATGCTCTATGCGGCAATGTCAGGAACAAACTGTGGAGCTACTGGTTGCGAATATACTATAACAACTGACTTCATAGACGCCAAAGGTATAGAAAACGGAGATGAAAATGCATGGACAAGAGTAACTTTCTACCCTATATATGGAGAAGATAATGTTGTTAATAAATTAGCCTACGTAGCTATAAATATGATAACAGGAGAATTTCTTCCAACTCCAATTAATAACAGTTAAAAAACTTTCTTAAGTAATATAATAGTGTCGTTTGGGTGGTATTCATCCCCTATCAGTTCGTATTCCTTAACTTTCTCAAAGTTTTTGAGCTTTCCGGAAAGTACAAATTCATGAAATCTTTTTACGCTCTTGTACTCACGTATCCCACCTTCCAGACCTATATAGTTTTTTGACGTAATAATTACATCTACATTATCGTTGAGAAATTTATTAATATCATCAACTTTGTTTAACGGAAAATACTCAGTAATATTAAATTCTGCTTTGGAATCTTTAAAGTATAATTTCGGGTTTAGTAAATAATCATTAATGTAAGGCGTATCTACTAGTGTCAAAGTCCTAACATTGTCATTATCTATCAAGCTTGATATTTCTTCTACTAGATTACTATATGGCAATTTTTGGTTATCTTCATAAATGATCTTAATAGGATGATCATTAAGGTAATATACATCTGTCCAACCTAATATTGGGAAATTAAAAGCATATTGATAATTTGGGTAGATCGGAAAACCAAAGGACAAGATAAAATATGATAATACTAGATAAGTAATCGTAGCTGAAAATAAGAATGAAGATAAAAATTTACCCTTTTTTAGTATCCAGTCTGCTCCAAAACCCATAATTATTGCTACAAATGGCATCATCGGAATTAAGTATCTAATATTTTTATTAGCTATTAATGTAAATACCGAATATATAAATAAAATAGAAAGAAATATTAAAAGTTTCTGTTTATTGATTGAATTCTTAATAAAAAATACTAAAGAAACAATAAAAAATATAAATCCTAAAAAGCTTGTTTGGAATATAATAATGAGCTTTGGATAAAATAAAATGTTTTCAATGCTAAAGCGGCTTTGTGGATCAGCAAGTTCTGCAGTTGAAGTATACGCAGCAATATTTATAAGTGAATTTAGGTTTATTAAATACCAAGGTAAGACCAATACTAAAAACACGACTAGTCCTAATAATATGTTTTTTATTTGAACCCTAAAATATTCTCTATTTTTAATTAGCTCAATTGCTCTAAAAACAAGTGGAATTGTAATAAATATGACAGCATACCATTTTGTCAAAATAGCTAAAGCAAAGAAAAGAAAAAACAACATGCTGGGCCTTTTTTTTATAAGATTATCGGATTTTTCAAGGTAATATAACGATCCAACTACCATAGCCGTTAATGGAATATCGAGCATATGATATCTAGATTGATCGAATATTGTAATAAATAAGCTAAAAAATAGAGCAGAAAAGAAGGCTATTTTTGGACTTTTGATTAGTTCTTTAGTATATAAATATATATAAATCAAAGCCGTGACAAAAAAAAGAGTCCCTGTAAGTTCAACTGATTTAAAGCTGTAACCAAGTATGGATACAAATATACTTCCAATGACATGTACGAATGGCGGATAGTAGCTAGATACAGTAAATAGACTACTAAATGACTCATAAATCTTGAAGCTCAATACTGTATGTAAACCTGCGTCCCAAGTTGGTGGTTGATTATTTAGAATAATCCAAGTTATATTAGCTATTACATGAAATATTATGAGAGCTATTAATAGGTAAAAATACTTACTTTTTTTATGCGTGCGAAGTTCTGTATAATTTAAAGAGTCATCCATAATTATGTTGTCATACTTTAAAAAGCTAAAAATTGATTATTTTTTACTTTTTTTAATACTTATAGCTGTTTTCTTATTCTTTAATAATTATACACCCGGAACTTTTTTATCAGGGTGGGATACTCTTCATCCGGAATTTAATTTCAAGCTTTATTTCCAACGAGCTTTTTCATTTTGGCAAGATCATCAAGGACTTGGAGCCCCAGCTTCGCAGGCTCATGTGGCAGATATTCCGCGTGCTTTTTTGCTTTGGATATTTAGCTGGGTAATTCCTTTAGAATTTGTTAGATACTCTTATTTTTTGCTAACAATCATATTAGGTCCTGTAGGAATCTATTTACTAATTAAATACATTTTTATTTTAGAATCCTCTGATAAAAATGAATTATTAATAAACGCATCTGCTTTTTTAGGAGCTCTATTTTATTTGTTAAATATCGGAACCATGCAGCATTTTATTGTTCCGTTCGAAATGTTTGCTATGAAATTTGCGCTATTAGGATTTATATATCTTTTTACTATTAAGTATTTAATATCTGGTAAAAGAAAAAACTTAATTATTTTTGCTCTATTGGCTCTATTTTCCTCATCAATGGGACATACTGGAACTTTATGGTATGTATATTACCTTGGACTTTTATTATTTATAGGAACGTTTTATTTACTAAAAAGGCAAAGTATTAAACATCTTTTTTCAAGATCTCTAATTCTACTTATTTCTACCCTTTCTATTAACTCTTTTTGGATTATTCCTAATATGTATTACGGTATAAATTACGGAGTTGATGTTATTGGCTCTAAAATAAATAGATTATTTACTTCAGAAGCATTTTATTTTAATAAAAAATATGGAAATATATCAGATTTGCTACTATTTAGAAATTTTTTATTTGATTGGTCAATCTTTAATAACGCGAAAGAATCAAAAGCTCTTTTATCAGATTGGATAATCCATCTATCTAATCCTCTAATCTCATTTTTAGGCTACGCCTTCTCTACTCTATCTCTTGCTGGTATTTTAGTCGCTATAAAAAAACGAAAGAACATATTAGTTGCACTTTTACCAATTGCTGCGATTTCTATATTTTTTTTGTTGTCAAACACCCCAGTCTTATCACAAATTTTTGACTTCTTAAGAAGCTCAAATAAACTACTTGCTGAACTTTTAAGGTTTCCGTTTACAAAATTCTCTATAAATCTTATTTTCGTCCTCTCAATCTTTTTTGCTTATATGAACAAGTACGTTCTTAAAAAACTACTACAAATTTTTCTCAAAATTAAAGATTACACTGTTATTTCTGTTTATTTTTATACTTTAATAATATTGATTTTGATTTACTCAGCTCCGGCTTTTAGAGGTGGATTTATAAGTCCAATCGTTCGTGTTAATATTCCAAATCAATATTTTGAATTGTTTGATTGGTTTGATTCAAAAGAAAATGGAAGAGTTCTTACTCTTCCAATGCATACAGTTTTTGGATGGAACTATTACGTATGGGAAGAAGGAGATAATTCACAAGTTTATCAAGGTGCTGGTTTTAATTGGTTTGGAATTAAACAACCAACCTTAAATAGAGAGTTTGATAGGTGGTACCCTTATAATGAACAATCGTATAGAGAGCTATCCTACGCTTTGTATTCTAATAACGCTAATCTTTTCCAATCGTTATTAGATAAATACAACATTAAATATATTCTGCTTGACGAGAACATAAAAAACCTTGATGGCTCTAGTCCTGAAGAATTATATATCCCTCAATCCTCAAAACTTTTATCTTCGTTAGATAGCCTTACAAAAGTTAAAGATTTTGACAATCTATATGTTTATGAATACGAAAATGCAAACAACTTTTCTACTTCAAAAATGCTCGAAGCAGTACAAATAAGTCCAAATTACTCATCCTCGCATTTTGATCAAGCATATCTTGATAATTCTACATATATATCAAGCAACGATCAAAAAAATGAAATAATATACCCCGCTCGTAATATTTTAAACAGAAATGAAAGAGTAAATAAAAATATTTTGGATGTAGGAAATAACTTATATAAATTAATTCTCGATAGAAATATACCTAAAAATTCTGCCGTTGCATTGCCGTCGCTTATAGACTCAGAAGATGTATTAAAAGCAAGTTTGTATTTAATTACTGATAAAAATGGTAGAAGTTTATTAATAGAATATCTTATTCCTACAAGCTCAACTCCAATTACAGAAATTATGCGTTCCGGGAGCATCGATAACTTTAATGCCTTGGCTATTAACAATAAGCTCTTAAGCTTTCCTAGTTTGATAACAACAAATAAGACTTACCTCGGCGAAATTAGCCTATATACCAAAAATCAAAATAACTTAAGACTTTTTAACAACAACTCTTTAAATATCTTGCCATTAAAAGATTTCAATTTAAACCCTTATTTATGCGATGGTGCCAACAATAACCAATTATTTGGGTCTAATATTATTGAAAATGGGTTTGAAATATTAGCTCAAAACGCATCGGTGTGTATTGACCTGCCTTTAACAAATCTCGTTCAAGTACAAAACATACCAAAAAACACAGCTCTAATCAATTTTAAATATAAGGTTCCATTTAATAGTCGAGGGGAATTTTGTTTTTATGATAATATTTTAAAATCCTGCTTGAACAAAAAAATATTGTTACCAAGCATTCACAAATCAACATCCCATCAGGACATATATCCAGGTGAGTCAAATATCAGCAACTTAAGCCTAAGATTTTTATTTAATGCTAAAACCCTATCTAAATCCTCTACTCTCTCAATTACTAACCTTAATATTGGATATCCTACACAAAGCGTGGTAGGCAATTTTTCAACCAATTCAGACAATTTTTCAGAAAGCATAAAAGATAATTTACAACTTGAAGGTATATTTCCAGAGGATAAAATTAATATAATCGCTCGCCAAGTAAATAGTGAAAAAAAAGATTGTGCAATAACACAATCAAGATTTATTGATAAAAAAATCATTAAAGACATAAGCGGAGATATGTTAGAATATCGCGCTATTGAAGGAACAATTTGTGAAAGTTTCTCATTTTCAGACATTGATGAAAGAAGTTCATATATTTTGGGTATTGAGTCACAAAATCTTTCTGGTTTGCCACTAAAAGTATGTTTAGAAGAAGATTCAACCAAAAAATGTGTATTAGAAGAAGAATTGTCAGCGTTTAAAAATATCGACACTGATTATTTTATAATTCCAAAATATAATCATTCTGGTGGATATCATCTAATACTAAGAAACATTTCAATCGGAGATACAGAAAGCGTCAATAGACTAAAATCTATCAAGATTATACCTTTCCCATACTCTTATATACAAGGAATAAAAATTTTGAATTCCGAAAGTTTGCAAAAAAATAGAATCATCAAATTTGATAATGCTTATGAAAAAAACTGGTCAGCTTATGTAAAAGGAAAAAGGCTTAAAAATCATGTTTTGGTAGATAATTGGGCGAATGGGTGGATTATCGATGAAGATACGGACGTAAAAAATGTAAAATTTGTGTTTTGGCCTCAGTATCTTGAATATTTTGGGTTTCTTTTGCTTGTGATTACGTTTTCTTGGATATTATTTAATGGGAGATTTAAGAGGTCTTCGTAATTGATTGCCAGTCTTTGACTAATTCTTTATTGAGCTTCTTAAGTGTAGCGGATGAATATTTGCTTGTCTTTTCAACGTTTGAAACCAAATCGTCAATGATCTTTTGGTACTTCTTCTTATCTACCTTATCTAACCTATCACCTATTCCAACTGCCGCGTCAATTAACATTCCTCTTGCTTTTAGATATGTTGCTTGCGTTTCTTTTGTTACTTTTCCAAATATAACTTTTACTTTTTTTTCGAGCTTTTCTTTTGTTAAATTCTTTTTTAATTTTTCGTATAGTTTTTTAGCGTCTTTTTGAGTCTCTTTTCCAGATTGAGGAGCCAAGAATAGACCGGCTAATGCTCCACCAACAGCTCCAAGAAGTAAACCTAAACCAAATTTTCCTTTTTTATCAACCATGCTTAATAATATAACATTATAGCTTTACTTTCAATATTATCTATTTATTTGTTAATCTATAATAATAACAATGGAGATTTTTTATTTTGCAGTAGGATTAGCGCTTCTACTAGTTGGAGCATCAAGTATTGTAAACAACTCACTTGCTTTAGCAAATAAAGTTAAAATCTCACCTCTTATAATCGGCATAACAGCCGTCTCTATAGGAACATCTTTACCAGAAATCGCAATCGCTTTGTTTGGAGGTATTGAAAAGACAACAGATATAGCTCTTGGAAATATAATAGGTTCTAATATTGCAAATATAGGATTAGTGTTTGGTATATCCATTTTACTTAATCCATTAAAAATTGGAAGATTTAAGACGCAAAGAAATTCCATTATAAATGGAGGGTTAAGCCTATTGTTTTTTATAATACTTGTGTTTAATTCATTAAATATAGCTTTTGGAACTTTATTTTTAATATTAGGGGCTTTATTGATAATCCATAATGTGAAACAAGGGTTTGTGGGAGCTGCGTACGAAGACAAAAAAATGTTGAAAAACATTAAAACAACAGATAAGAGTTTATTTAAGATAATTCTTGTTTTCATATTTTCGTTGCTTCTGATTGTTATTGGAAGTCGTTTGACAATAAACTATGGACTTTTGTTAGCAGATTTATTTCAAGTTCCAAGCGTTATTATAGGAATCACAGCAATAGCCATAGGTACTTCGCTTCCAGAACTTGCTATATCTGTTTTTGGAATAATAAAAAAAGAGGACAAATTGGTTGTTGGTAATATTTTAGGAAGCAACATATTCAATATACTCATTGGGGGCGGAGTTTTAGGAATTTTTACAGCTGGAGGATTAAGTAA